>NZ_JBFUHY010000028.1:0-57183 GCF_056402155.1 Pseudomonas sp. P4_C1 | reverse complement strand
GGTCCCGATTGCACGACATAGGCCAGCGTTATATCGCGTTCCCACTCACTGGAATTGCTGGAAGCGATGGTATTGATGTCATCACCTTTAACGTATACAACTCCCGCCGTCGCACCGGGCAAGCCCAGTTTCGCGAAGTCAAAAGCGTAGCGTGCTTGCCAGGACTTCTCGCCAGCGTGCACGAATTTCTGAACCTGCATTTCCGTGATGGTGTAAGTGGTCGGACCGTCACCCTGGTTTAAATAAGGGAAATCGCTTTTTCCGTTGCTAACCTCATAGCCGGCTCCGAAGGTGTGCCCGGCAACGGCATAGGCAAATAATCCACTGAACAGGTTATTGTCGACTTTGCCTTTTATCGTATTGCCGCCGTAGTAGCCTGTCGTAAAGTAAGCAGGGTCATGGCCGTTCGCACCATCATCCTGGCTATTGAAATATCGAATATCACTGGTCAGCACGCCCGAACCGATTGCCCAGTTATGAATCAGTCCTAGAAAGTGTTGCTTATAAAAATCTTCAAGGTTGCCGTAATAATATTGCAAGGTCAGATCTTTGGTCAGTTTGTAATCGCCGCCCGCATAAATGAATTTATTACTGAAGCGACCGGTGACAGGATTGTTGGCACCCGCAATTGACATGTTTTCGATATTGCTGGAGTTCCGGCCCTTGACCCCGTCAATTTGCCCTCCTACCAGGGTCAGATCCCTGATATCCGCGGAGGTAACCTGGGTTCCCTGCCAGGTTTGCGGCAGCAAACGCCCGTCATTGCTGAAGATAACCGGCAGTTTCGGGACCAGAGTACCCAGCTTCAACTCGGTCTTGGATATCTTCACTTTCCCGGTCAATGCAAGGCTGGAAAAATCGTCAACCGCATGGTCGCCGTCGCTTGGAAACACCACGCCACCGAAATTGGTACCCGTTGGATTGCCATGCTTGCCGGCGCTTGAGTCGAGCTTTACGCCCAACATGCCTAAAGCATCGACACCAAATCCTACAGGGCCTTGGGTGTATCCGGAGATGAATTCCACCTGGAAAGCCTGCCCCCATTCCGCTTGATAACTTTGATTGGCGGCTTGCTGCGCGGGTGTTGCAGAGTCACGATAATCGCTGTTGATATAGTAATTGCGCAGTTTAAGCGCAGCCTTACTATCATCAATGAAACCAGCCGCATGGGCTTGCTGCGCCAATACACACATGGCAGCCGCAACGGTCAAAGTACATTTCATTTATGTGCACCCAAGTCGAGGTTATTATTTTTGTATTAACTATTCAGCTATTTTTCAGGCACAAATGCCCCAACAGCACATGGAGCATAAGCGCCGTCATTCAGGAATTATTTAATGCAGACAGTAACTACATGGATCAATCAGCTTTGAACTGAGCCTTCCATGTTGCCGGCGTACCCAGTTCAGAGTCGACCAACTGATTTTCGAATCGATTGCGCTCACTGATGGCACTGGCGGAGCGATCGGTAATGGAAAACCAGCAAATACCGATGAATGCTACGGCCATTGAAAACAGGGCCGGATATTCATAAGGGAACCAGGCTTGCTGATGATGCAGGATCTTGACCCAAACGGTTGGACTGAGAATGCACAGGGTAATTGCCGATACCAGCCCCAGCGATCCGCCAATCACGGCGCCACGGGTCGTCAAGCCTTTCCAGTAGATCGATAACAACAGTACCGGAAAGTTTGAACTTGCGGCGATGGAGAACGTTAAGCTCACAATAAAGGCGATGTTTTGCTTTTCAAACGCAATCGCCAGGAGGATCGACAACACACCCAGTACGATGGTCGTAACACGAGAGACGCGCATTTCGTCACGGTCGCTGGCGGTGCCGCGGCGCAAAGCATGTGCATAGAGATCATGAGAAACAGCTGACGAGCCAGCCAGGGTCAACCCTGCCACTACCGCCAATATCGTCGAGAACGATACCGCACACATGAATCCGAGGAAGACATTACCGCCGACGTTATGGGCGAGGTGAATCGCAACCATGTTAACGCCACCCAATATTCCACCTGATGCATCGTGATAGGCGGGATTGCTGGCAACCAGGGCAATGGTGCCAAAGCCAATGATGACAATCAGCGCATACCCTATGCCGACAAGACCGGAGGCATAAAGAATGCTTTGGCGCGCGGCTTTAACATCACCGACGGTGAAAAACCGCATGAGAATATGTGGAAGACCTGCCGTACCGAAGACCAGTGCCAACCCCAGGGAAATGGCGGATATCGGGTCGGTAATCAAACCTCCGGGGCTCATGATTGCCCCATGGGTTGGATGAACCTGAGTGGCTTGAGTGAACAATTGGTTCAGGCTGAATCCGAACTCGGATAACACCATGAAAGCCATGAAAACACAGCCGGTCAGCAGTAATACTGCCTTGATGATCTGAATCCAGGTAGTTGCCAGCATCCCGCCAAAGAACACATAGACGACCATCAGCGTACCGACGAGCAGTACAGCCGCGGTGTAATCAAAGCCGAACAGCAGTTCCACCAGTTTTCCAGCGCCTACCAGTTGAGACACCAGGTAAAGCAGCACGATCACGATAGAGCTGGACGCCGCAAAAGCTCGTATGGGTCTTTGCTTCAGTCTGTAGGACAGAACGTCCGCCAGGGTGTAGCGCCCAAGGTTGCGCAATGGCTCCGCGATCAGGAATAGAATGATCGGCCAGCTTGCAAGAAAGCCGATTGAGTAGATCAGCCCATCGAAGCCACTGGTAAAAACCAGGGCGGAGATGCCCAGTAACGACGCTGCGGACATGTAGTCTCCGGCGATGGCCCAACCATTCTGGAAACCGGTAATTTTGCCGCCTGCCGCATAGTGATCGGCAACACTATTGTTTTTACGCGCGGCCCATCGTGTGACAAATAGAGTGAATACGACGAACGCCAGGAACATGCCTATGGCAATGGGGTTATGTTTGGGAGCTGCGGCGGGGACATCGCTCGCGTATACAGTTGCCGAAACAAGGATGGCCGAGAATGTGATAAGAAGACGCTTCATTTTTTGAAGCTCCTGATGATTGTTTTTATTTTTGGGTCGTAGCAGGTGTTGGTGCGCCATACGTAGACAGCAACGAGAAGAACCGTAAAGGCGAGCATTGCGAAGCCAATCGGCACGCCCCACGTCATGAGTTGACCTTCGGTGATAGGTGTACCCATGCGGGCAGGAATAAAGGCCAGCGAAAGAATAAAGCCGAAATATACCGCCAGCATGAGAGCAGTCATGCTCCACGAAAATATTCGTCGCTGTTTTACCAATGCACGAAACTGCGGGTTTTCGAAAATCGGATTTTGAATAGTGTCCTCAAGCTTTTCAGCGGACACGGCCGGGCCACCGTCTTGCGGATATGCATGTTCCATGGTTCTCTCCTGCGAAGGGCGTGTAACTGAATTAAAACTTCACGGGCACTGCGGTTTCACGCATCACGGCTTCTGGAGTCCGGTACAACTCAGCCATTTCGCGCTCTTGCTCGCTTTTCAATTGCGCCTGCATATACGCGCCAAGATGCCTGGCGTGCTGAACTATCGAGGCGCCGAAACGGCAGCGTTGCTGGCTATAGTCCGCCAAGGCATCTTCAACGGATGCATGTCGCTCAAGTGCTTCGACGATTGCCAAGGCATCGCCGGCCGCCTTGGTGACACCCATCCCGCAATGAGGACGGACCACAAATGCAGCGTCGCCGAGCAACGCGACTCGTCCGAAATTCATCTTCGGTACTTCCAGGTCGTAAATCGGCTGAAACAGCGGTTGCGTCGCTTTCTTCACGACTTCGGCAAACTGCGGGGCAAGTAGCGTATCGGCGGACTTATACATATTGGCGAGCACATCACGACGTATCAGTGCTGGAGGAATTCCACCTTCAAACTGTTTACCGCTCTCATCCCGGAGCAGATCCTTCAACTCATCGTCGCCGCTGGTGCGGTACCAGACAAAGTTGTAACGACGCTCTCCTGCAAGGGTGCTGTTCGACTGGCCAGCAACCGGATACCCCAAAATTTGCTCGCGCGGGGGTAAACAGAACGCAAATTTATCGAAGAGCGATGCGTGGGTGGAGTCGCAAAGAACACCTTCATCGACCAACCCGCGCCATGCAATATAGCCGGCGTATTGCAGGTGTAAGTCAGGCAAAAGCTGCTGGCGAATCGTCGACCGGAATCCATCGGCAGCAATAATGATGTCCGCTTGATGAGTGGTGCCATCAGCCAATGTGACACTGGCATGGGACTCCGTACTTTCGACCGAGACGACGCTGCCACCGCAACGATAGAGCGAGTCTGGAAAAGCGGCGCGAAGAACCTGGTACATCTTCCCCCACGCAGTCAGCGTTTGCGGGAGCGCATTCTCGAGTACGACATCGCCGTCCTGGTCCAAAGTGACGCGCGACAGCACATCGATACCTACCGACGCATCGAGTGGGATACCCGCTGCAGCCATCGCCTCGAACAATTCAGGGTGTGTAACGATCCCTGCGCCACGTCCAGCGAGTTCGTCCGGAACACGTTCGAAGACTTCTACATCCCAACCTTTGCGTAGCAACATGTTCGCTGCAAACAGACCTCCCAGCGAACCACCTACGACAATAGCGCGGCGCTTGTTCGATATATCAATCATGGCTGCACCTCCACAGTCGCAGCGGCATGGGCGGTGTAGGAACCGACGGCTTCAATCTCGGAGGCCGGGAAGTTGWGTTCGATGGTGACACCGCTAGGATCTTCGATGAAGACCTGATGCAGGCCCAGGCTCGGAACGGTGCGATCACGCCAGGCAATGCCTTGCGCTTTGAAGACGCTCCAGAACTCAACCAGGCCTGTTACCAGAAAAGCAATGTGATCAACGGTCCCAGTGCCCTTCAGCGGGATTTCCTTGTCGCCGAGATACTTCTTCAGGCCCTCGGGGTTGGAGGGATCGATCCCGATAATGTGAACCGTACCAAAGTCTTGCTCATCCCCTCCCATGTACAACCACACGCCAGGAAAGTCGAACGGCGGCCGGTAGCCAGGGGTGAAACCGAGCACCTTTTCATAAAATTGGCTGGACTTTTCCAGGTCGAACGACCGGATCGAGTAATGAGCGAGTTTTCGGACTTGCATGGCGCCTCCAACAGTTTCTTGTAGTTATTTATCAGTCGATAAACAGTAAGGCCTGACGAAATTGAAGTAAATAGCCGCGGGACCAAATTTTTTGAGGACGGCCCCTGAACCACGTCGTGGTGGCGTCTCGGCAGGGCGAGTTCCAGGTGTTTGGAAAGGGCTTTTCAGAGCGAAATAGCGGAATGCGCGCCCTCCCGCCACCTATCCAGCTAAAGGCTGAAACAGGTGATGAGTGGTCGACAAAAAGAAGGGTGGAAGCAGGATGTCATCAGGTGGGCAAGCGGAAAAATCAATTCAAGCGAGGCTTTTCGCCGAGGTCGTTGTCGACCTGAGCCAATACATGGGGACCGCCATTGAGGAACGCATCGACCATCTGCTCTATCAGCGCGTCAATGTCCTCGGTCACTGGAAGATCGTAGATCCATTTGCGCACGCCAATATAGAAAATGCTGGCATGCAAACTCCAGATCAGTTCGAGCTCTTTTTCATTGATCGTTTCACCGCAGGAAGGCGCCAGACCATGGGCATGGCGAATTTCCGCAATAACAGGAATGAAGACTCGCTCACGCAATTTGGCCAGATACCGATCGTTGATGCCTTCACGGGTCAACCCGGCGAAAACGAAGATGCGAATCCATTCTCGCCGCAAAATCACGTTTGCGTATGAGGTATAGAAACGAACCAGGCGAGCCTGAAGGGGTTGCGAACGATCCTTGATTATCGTCTCCCAAGAGGCATCCCACTGATATACCTCGTCGTAAACACGGTCGATCAATGCCTCTTTGCTGGGGAAATAGCGGTAGAGCAACGGCTGGGTAACGTCCAGTTGCCGCGCCAGCTCACGGGTGCTTCCCGAGAATCCGCACGTCGCAAAGTGCTCGATGGCTTTGTGCACGATCTGCTTTTCCCGGACCTCTGGAGAAAGGCGCCGAGTCGCCGCTTTGACGGTGCCCTGTGAGTCCGCTGATTTTTCCGGCGTTCTCTCGTCTACGTTTTTTGAGTCTTGCATAACGCCTCACTAGAGCTTCATCGAGGCATCATACAAAACAAAAGAATGCGCTGGCTATGAACCCGACCCGGCTTCTGAGGACGCCAGCAGATCAATTCCCGGGGAGGTGTTCAGGCCCCAGTAATTCACTGATGAAATCGATAAACGCATTGACGCGTCTGGAGCCGCGATGATTGGGAAGATACAGCGCGGAAATGGCCGAACTTGCATCGTTGGGATTGATCACAAAAGACTCGAACAACGACGTCAAGTCGCCGCTGTCGATATCATCGTCGACGAGCCAATCCGGTAACAGCGCCACCCCACCGCCGGCCAGTACAACTTCGCGCAAAACCTCCGCATTGTTGCTTTTGAAGCGGCCGTCAATGGGCACTCGCGTCTCCTCACCGTCCTTTTGGAACGTCCAGACCTGCTGCTTTGCCCCGTAACTGAAGCGCATGCACTCGTGCTGCAGCAGGTCCAGAGGCTGTTCGGGAAAGCCATGCGTATTCAAGTACGCGGCGCTGGCAACCGCCCGACGCCGAAAATGACCGATGGGACGACTGACCACACCATCCATCGCTGCTGCCGATCCCAACCGTATCGATAGATCGACGCGCTCGCCGAGCAACTCGACGATGTCGTCAGAAAGTGTCATGTCCAACACCAACTGCGGGTAACGTTTCAAAAGCGAGGCGATATGCGGAGCAATGAGACGCCGTCCAAGCGCCACCGGCACCGAAATACGCAGATGCCCCGCAGGGACTTCCCCACGGTCAGTGACTGAGGCATCCGCTTCGGCCACAGCATTGAGCACCTCCCGCGCTTTCAAATAGTAGGCGGCCCCGGCATCTGACAATGAGATTTGACGGGGGGAGCGGTTAAGCAGGACAGCGCCCAGTTCAGCCTCAAGCCCATCGATCATCCGGGTTACAGATGACGTAGCCATGCCTAATTGTCGTGCGGCAGAAGAAAAACCCTTCGAATCCACCGCCTGGACGAACATTTTCAATGCGAGCAGCTTGTCCATGACACTCCTTGAGTTACCGGGCGCTGACTGGGAACGGTGCGCCTATTGAATCACTGATTGGATTTGATGACGAACTTGGGGCTCCCTCCCCAATCGTTTGTTCAGGCGACGGATTTACTCAGTGGGTCTGCCCGCTTCTACGGGACACCATCAAGAACGCGATCAGAGTGGCCAGTGACAATGCACTTCCGACTGCAGCAATCGCCGACCAGCTAAAGTGTTCATAAAGCGAGCTGGCCACCGAGGAGCCGATCGCCCCGCCAATGAAGATGCTGATCATGTACAACGCATTCAGACGGCCCCGGTTGGCAGTGCCCAAGGCGTAGACGGCTCGTTGCCCAAGCACCATGTTCATCTGCACGGCAAAATCCAGCGCGATACCCGTAACCGCTAAGCCGATCACACCGTAAAAAGGATTGATGAAGGCCGGCAGGAAACTCACTGCACCCAATATCATCGCCAACTGTGAGGCTTGTCGAGTGTGCCCCGCATCAGCGAGTCGACCACTGATAGGTGCGGCGATTGCGCCGATGGCGCCGACCAGAGAGAAAATCGCAATCTGACTTTGCGTGAGGCCGAACTCACGGCTCAATACCAGGGGGACAGCGGTCCAGAACAAGCTGAACGCCGCAAACATCAACCCTTGATAGAGCGCTCGTTGACGCAATACCGGCTCACGGTAAAACAATTGTCCAAGGGACTTCAGCAACTGCCCATACGACGCGCGATGGGTCGGTTGCCATTTGGGCATGGTCATGCCGATCACCATGGAGATGACGAACATCAACGCAGCCGCGCCGATAAATACTGCCCGCCAGCCAAAATGATCAGCAACCAGGCTCGACAGCGGACGCGCAAGCAGGATCCCCAACAGCAAGCCCCCCATGATCCCGCCCACCACTCGGCCGCGAGACTCTTCCGGCGTCAGATGCGCGGCCAATGGAATCAGCATCTGCACGCAGACCGAGCTGAAACCGATGAGTGCCGAGACGACAAGAAACACACTCGGTTGCCTGGCCAAACCAGCGGCGATCAGGCTGAAGATTGTAACCACGATCGTCGCGATCATCAGTCGGCGGTTTTCCATGAGGTCCGCCAAGGGAACCAGGAAAAACAATCCGAGTGCGTAACCAATTTGAGTCAGCGATACGATAAAGCTGGCGCTGCCATTCGACATGCCGATATCCGGGGCGATCAAGCTGATAATCGGTTGTGCGTAATAGATGTTGGCCACGATGGCACCACAACAAAACGCAAAGAGAAGCACCATTCCCCTCGTCATTGAAGCTTTTGTTATCGCCGCTGCTGTGCCGCTGGTTGAAACGCTCATGCCATGAACTCCTGAGGTTCGACCGCGGTGACTTTCCAATGAAGGTCACCCGCCTGATGATTGTCAGGTCACAAAGTAGGCGGCACGCCCCACCGAGAGAATACGGACATGGCGCAATGTCATGTTGCGTCGTGCGCAAAAGCTGCCTGGGCGCAATCAACGCCTCCCGTGTGCATCATTGGCGTATATAAGCGGGATACTTCATTGCCCGCACTCAACTTTCGAGGTCGATGCCCATTGGGCGGGTAAAAATGAAATTTCTGAGTAAGGCGAAACACATCGTGACGCTAAATCTTCGAGTTGGCTTTTACTCTGACTCGAAGCCGTATCAGAAACCGCTCGACTTCCCTGCCCCTCAGTCTCAGCTAAGTTTCGACCCGTATCGTCTCCCTTGCGCAACTTCGGCGCTGCACAGGAGAGGCAACCCGCCCATGAAACCCGTTACAGCCGGATGGCTCAACAAAGTACCCGAGGTGACCCTGTCATTCTGGGTGATCAAGATCTTGTCCACGACGGTGGGTGAAACCGGCGCGGACTTTCTCGCCGTCGATGCCGGCCTCGGCCTGGGCTGGACCAGCGTCGGCATGGCGACATTGCTGGCCATCGCCCTCTTCATACAGATGCGCAAAACCGCCTGTTCGCCCTGGATCTACTGGCTGACCGTGGTGCTGGTGAGCATCGTCGGGACGCAGCTCACCGACATCCTGACCGATGTACTCGACGTTAGCCTGTACACCAGCACCGCCGTGTTTTCAGTCCTGCTGGCACTCAATTTTCTCGTCTGGGACCGGGTGGAGCACAACCTGTCGATCCGCGAGATCGTCACCCCGCGCCGGGAGTGGTTCTACTGGACGACCGTGCTCTGCACCTTTGCCCTCGGTACGGCAGCCGGTGACCTGGCCACCGAGGCCCTGGGTCTGGGCTTCACCCTCGGCGCGGTGATTTTCGCCGCGCTGCTCGCCGCGACATTAGTAGCCTGGCGCCTGGGTGCCAGCGTGGTGCGGTCATTCTGGGTCGCCTACATCCTGACCCGTCCGTTCGGTGCTTCTCTGGGCGACTTGCTGACCCAGTCCAGGACTTACGGTGGCCTCGGCATGGGCGCCACCTGGACCAGCGCGATCTTCCTGTGCGTCATCGTCCTGTTGGTTGCGGTCGCGCAGATCAGCGTCGGCAACCGCAAGCCCGTCACTCAGTAACACTTAATAGTCCATCAAGGAATCGTCATGCGCCCTTTTCAAAACATCATTCGTCACGTCGCCATTGTCTCGTCGATCTTTCTGCTGAGCATCGCCGCCGGCTGCTCGAAACCCGCCGACAAACCTGCTGCGGGCGCCACATCCGGTGCGATGAGTGCCCAAACCCAATCCGGTTCAAAACTGGGTGACCTGTCCGAGTTCCGTACCATCGCCGCCGACGTAGCCGCGATCGTCGATAAAAACGATCTGCCGGGTGCGAAAGCCCGCATCAAGGACCTGGAGAGCGCCTGGGACTCCGCCGAAGCTGGCATCAAGCCGCGCGCTGCGAGCGACTGGCATGTAGTGGACAAGGCCATTGACCGCGCGCTCGACGCGTTGCGCGCCAGCAGTCCGCAACAGAGCAATTGCAAGGCCCGCATGAACGAGCTGATGAAGGCCTTCGATTCGATGAAAGGCGTGTAATAACCGGGCGGACAAACGCCGGTACAGGTGCTTCAATACAGGCGCGACGGTCATGGCCGCCGCGCCTTTTTTTCGGAGCGGGACATGCGCATATTGCTGGTCGAAGATGACCCGATGATCGGAGACGCCATCCAGGGCGCACTGAGTGATGCGAGCTACGCGACCGACTGGGTGAAAAACGGCCTTACCGCACTCTCGGCGCTGCAGACCCAGCCCTACGACCTGGTGCTGCTGGACCTCGGATTGCCAGGCAAGGACGGGCTCGATGTGCTCGACAGYATTCGCGCCCGCAACAACCCGGTGCCTCTGCTGATCATCACCGCACGGGACAGCCTCGACGATCGCCTGCGTGGCCTCGACGGTGGTGCCGACGACTACCTGCTCAAACCCTTCGACATGGCCGAGTTGCTGGCCCGCATGCGCGCTGTGCTGCGCCGTAACGGCGGGAGCGCCCAGTCATTGCTGGACAACGGTGTGGTGGCGCTGGACCTGGTGTCGAAACAGGCGAGCACTGCCGAGAACCCCGACGTGCAACTGTCCAGCCGCGAGTTCGCCTTGTTACAGGCCCTGCTGATCCGCCCGGGGGCGATCCTCTCGCGCAGCGAACTCGAAGACCGCCTCTACGGCTGGGGCAACGAAGTGGAAAGCAACGCGGTGGAGTTTCTGATTCATTCGCTGCGACGCAAGCTGGGCAACCAGGTCATCAAGAACGTCAGGGGTATGGGATGGATGGTTTCAAAAAGCGCTTGAGCGACTCGGTGCAGGTACGGCTGTCGGTCGCACTGTCGCTGGCCATCCTGATCGTGGCGGTGCTGGCCGGGATGTTTGCGTTCGTCTCGGCCCTCGACGAAGCCCACGAAATGCAGGACGACACCTTACGTCAGGTGGCCATCCTGTTCGATCGGCAGCAGATGACCCTGCACTACCCCGCTACCGAAAAAATCGCCGGTGACGACGAAGAATCCAGGGTCATCGTGCAATACCTGGCCGACAGCAGCAAAGCCGCCGGCAACCACGACGACAGCGTCATACCGCTGCCCTTCTCCACGACGCTGGCCGATGGCTTGTCGACATTGAATATCGCTGGCGAAGACTTTCGCGCACTGGTCAGGACCACCGCCCGGGGCGAGCGCATCGTCGTCGCCCAGGAGACGGGGGTTCGCGACAAGGAGGCGCGCGAGAGCGCCTTGCGCAGCCTGCTGCCGTTTCTCATTCTGTTTCCGGTGCTGTTGCTGGTGGTGAGCGATCTGGTGCACAAGCTGTTTCGCCCCATTGCCACCCTCTCCGATGACCTGGACCGACGCGACAAACAGGCCCTGCACCCTATCGACGAACACCATCTGCCAACCGAGATCCGCCCTTTCGTCGTGGCCATCAATCGCTTGCTGGCGCGGGTTGCGCAGTCCATGGAAACCCAGCGGCGCTTCATTGCCGACGCCGCCCACGAACTGCGCTCACCCATGACAGCCCTGTCTCTGCAAGCCGAGCGACTGAAAGCCACACCCATGCCGACGCAAGCCGTCGAGCGCCTGTTGCCGCTGTCCTGCGGCATTGAGCGCAGCAGAAAGCTGATCGATCAGTTGCTGGCCCTGGCCGCCGCGCAATCGAACGCCGAGCGGCCGCAAACCACGGTTTCGGTGCATGAGGTCTATCGACGGGTGCTGGAGGACCTGTTGCCCCTGGCGGAACGCAAGAACATCGACATCGGTGTTGAAGGCACCGAAGACGTGCAGCTCGTCATCAACGAAATGGACCTGCTGATACTGGTCAAGAACCTGGTGGACAACGCGATCCGCTACACCCCTTGTGGCGGACGCGTCGACCTGTCGGTGGCGCTCGCACAGGAAATCGTGATCCTTCAGGTCAAGGACTCCGGCCCGGGCATCACCGCCGATGAACAAGTGCGCGTGTTCGACCCGTTCTATCGCAGCGTGGGCACCGAAGAAGCAGGCTCAGGGCTGGGCTTGTCCATCGTCAGGGCCATCGCCGAGCGCACCGGGGCTGGGGTGCGCTTGAGCTTTTCGGACGAGACGAACAAGCGCGGGTTATGTGTGTCAATCGAACTGAAAAGAGGCTCAGACCAGATCCCTATGTATCACAGTGTGTAAACGCGAACGCTCGATACACAGGCTTTCATCCGTCCGGCGATTCGACACAGGCTGGATACGTTGACGCGTTTCAATGCAAGCAAGGTTTGCAGGGGCACAGACCGGACCCCTGACCCATGGCTGGTAATGGAGACATCCCATGAAGATGGCATTGCGCAACAGCAACACCGGCAACACTCGCCGCCACCTGGTCGGCCCTTCGATCCTTGCGCTGACCCTGTTCGGCGCTCTTGGCGCAGCTCACGCGCAAACGGCCGCCACCACGCAGCCAGCGGCGACCCCGGCCGCTACCACGCAGGTGGCGCCCTTGCCCTTCGGCCCGCTCAAGCATGTCAACGCCGGACTGCTGAATGTGGCGTACGCCGAAACTGGCCCGACCAACGGCCCGGTGGTGATCCTGCTCCACGGCTGGCCGTACGACATTCACAGCTATGACGAGGTCGCGCCGTTGTTGGCCGCTAAGGGCTATCGGGTGCTGATGCCCTATGCGCGCGGCTATGGCGATACGCGTTTCCTGTCCGTAGAAACCCAGCGCAACGGCCAGCCGGCTGCGCTGGCCAGTGATGTCATCGATTTCATGGACGCCCTGAAGATCAAACAAGCGGTGCTCGGTGGCTATGACTGGGGTGCGCGTTCGGCCGATATTGTCTCGGCGCTGTGGCCGGAGCGGGTCAAGGCACTGGTCTCGGTCAGCGGTTATCTGATCGGCAATCAGGCAGCCGGCAAGAACCCGCTGCCACCCAAGGCGGAATTGCAGTGGTGGTATCAGTTCTACTTCGCCACTGACCGTGGTCGCGCCGGTTACGAGAGAAACACCCACGACTTCGCCAAGCTGATCTGGCAACTGGCTTCGCCGAAATGGGCGTTCGATGACGCCACCTTCGACCGCAGCGCCAGGGCACTGGATAACCCGGACCATGTCGACATCACCGTGTTCAACTACCGCTGGCGCCTGGGCCTGGTCCAGGGCGAGAGCCGGTACGATGCGCTGGAGCAGAAACTGGCCACGGCGCCGTCCATCAGCGTGCCGACCATTACCCTGGAAGGCGATGCCAACGGCGCACCGCACCCGGCCCCCGAAGACTATGCCAAGCGGTTCACCGGTAAATACGAGTTCCGGCTGATCAACGGCGGCATCGGCCACAACCTGCCGCAGGAAGCTCCGCAGGCGTTCGCCAAGGCGGTGATCGATGCGGATCATCTTTGAGGGCTGATCCGGCATTCGCCTGCCGTTGCCCAATAACCACCTTCGTGGGCACGGTTCCTTGTAGGAGCCAGCTTGCTGGCGATGGTCGTAAACGATAACGCGTGTGAACTGGATAAACGCGGTGCACTTGAGTCCATCGCCGGCAAGCCGGCTCCTACAGGTATTGCTGCGGCAAACATGAGCTATCTTTTCAGCAACCCGCCTGCACCAGGTGACTGCTATCAAGTAAGGACGCCTTATGATCCGTTTGCCCCGGCGTCATACCCTCTTTGCCTTGACCTTGGCCAGTACGCTCGCCGCCACTCCCCTGCCGGGGGCCCAGAGCCGCGCTGTCGAAGCCACCGCCGCCAGCGCGGTCGCGGGCCCCGTCGCCGGCACCAAAGTCACTGAGCCGTACGTGCGCATGATGGCGCGCGAGGCGTATTTCTGGGGTTGGCCGATGGCCAACATCTTCAATCGGCGCCAGGCGTTCAAAGACCTGCCCGAACCCGGATTGTTGGGCGGCATCGTGCCCGTGGCCCCGATCAACCGGTTGTCGATGCTCAGCGACTACATCGACCCGGCCGAGCGGCTGGTGGCCTGTCCGAACCAGGACGTAGTGTACGGCGCCGGCAGCATCGCCCTGGACATTGAGCCGGTGGTGCTGCAAGTGCCGGACTTCGACGGCCGTTTCTGGGTGTATCAGGTGGTCGACCTGCGTTCCGACAGCTTTGCCGAACTGGGCAAAATGTATAACACCCAACCGGGTTTCTACCTGCTGGTCGGCCCGGACTGGAACGGCAAGGTGCCGCCCGGCATCAAACGTGTGTACCGGGCGCGCACCAACACCGGGTTCGTGATCCCGCGGGTATTCCTGGATGACACCGCTACCGACCGCCTGGCTGTGCAACCGGCACTGTCGGGCATCGACATGTACCCGCTGTCGCAGTACGACGGCAAGATGAAGAAGCGTGCCTGGGCCAGGCTGCCGAAATTCCCGGCCCAGGCTTCCGAAGGCAGCGCCGAAACCAAATGGGTGGTACCGGAGAGTTTCTTCGACGAACTGCCGGCCCTGCTCAAGGACGCCAAGCCCTTGCCGGGCGAAGAGGCCCGCTACGCACAAATGGCCGCCCTGGCGGCCATCGCCAAGGCCGACCCGCAACTACGGGCCGCGATGATCGACGAGGCGAAAAAGGCCGACAGCGAAGTGATCGACCCGTTGTTGCAGTTCCGCAACTATGGCCTGCAATTGCCCGATCACTGGAGCACAGTGAGCAACGGCGCAGCGTTCGGCACCGACTATTTCAGTCGTACCGCCGTGGCGCGCTCGAACATTTTCGTGAACCAGCAGAAAGAGGCCAAATACTTCTACCAGGACCTGGATGAGAACGGCCTGCGCCTTAACGGCCAGTACGGCTACAGCGTGACATTCGCCAAAGGCAAGCTGCCGCCGGTCAGGGGCTTCTGGTCGCTGACGCTGTACAACGAACAGCACTTCTTCGCCCCGAATGCCCTCAAACGCTATTCCATTGGCACCAGGAACAAGTCCCTGCAAACCAACCCTGATGGCTCGCTGACCCTTTACGTGCAAAGCGAATCACCCGGCAAGGACAAGGAAAGCAATTGGCTGCCCTCGCCCAAGGACGCCAACTTTTCGCTGTACATCCGGGCTTACTGGCCAGAGTCCGAAGCACTCAACGGCCAATGGACCCCACCGCCCGTGGTCAAAACGAACTGAACCGGATTAAACACAAATCCCTGTGGGAGCGAGCTTGCTCGCGATGGCGGCATGTCAGCCGACATCATTATTGAATGTACCGGCCTCATCGCGAGCAGGCTCGCTCCTACAGGTACGCGCCTCGCTCACTGCACACGTCGGTCAAAGACAGCACACCGATTCAATATTCCCGACCCGATCTACGTAACCATGACGTCCTCATTCACACCCCGTAAGGACCCTGTCATGGCCATTGCAAAAGCAGTTCCCGGCAAAACCCTGCTGACCCCGACCGACCACACCCTGATCATGATCGATCACCAGTCACAGATGTCCTTCGCGACCAAGTCGATCGACGCCGTGACCCTGCGCAACAACGCCGCACTGGTGGCCAAGGCAGCGCGTGGCTTCAAGGTCTCGACCATCCTCACCACCGTCGCCGAGAAGAGTTTTTCCGGGCCGATCTTCGACGAAATCAAGGCTGTGTTCCCGGAACACAACGTGATCGACCGCACCAGCATGAACACCTGGGAAGACGAGCGCATTGCCGTGGAGGTCAACGCCATCGGCAAGCAGAAGATCGTCCTCGCCGGTCTGTGGACCTCTGTTTGCATCGTCGGCCCGGCGTTGTCGGCGATCGATCAGGGCTTCGAGGTGTATGTGATTGCCGACGCCTGTGGCGACGTCAGCACCGAAGCCCATGAAATGGCCATGCAGCGCATGATCCAGATCGGCGCCCGGCCGATGACCTCGCTGCAATACCTGCTGGAACTGCAACGCGACTGGGCCCGCACCGAGACCTACGACGAAACTGTGAAAACCTCGATTGCCAACGGTGGTGCCTACGGTCTGGGCCTGATCTACGCCAAGACCATGTTTGGTGCATCCGAAGGCCATTAAGGTCCGTTGAAAAAACCAGCGACTGCAAGCGGACTCCTGTAGGAGCGAGCTTGCTCGCGATGGTCTCAAGAGCGCCGCGTTTAGCCAGTAAACACGCGTTATCGTTAACGACCATCGCGAGCAAGCTCGCTCCTACAGTGAATCATCGCAGTCGCTACCCCCTGTGGTGAGCCATTGATGACCCTCTTCCCGCAAGACTTCAGGGTGACGATTGCCCTGTGCTTCTGCCTGTTCGCTACCCACTCACTGGCCGATGAACCAGCACAAGGCGCAGAAGGATTTCTCGACGGCGCAACGCTTGGCGTACTCAGCCGAAACTTTTATCTGAACAGCGACTATCGATCCCCCTCGCCAACCGGTAAGAGCTACAAAGCCGAATGGGCTCAGGGATTTATCGGTGCTTTTACATCCGGATTCACACCAGGAACCGTCGGCTTCGGCCTCGATGCCCATGCTTTTCTGGGATTGAAACTCGATGGCGGCAAGGGCCATTCCGGGACCGGATTGCTGCCGGTGGGCAGTGACGGCCGCAGCGAAAGCGACTACTCCAGCGGTGGCGGCGCGATCAAGCTCAAGGCATCGAAGACCACCCTGGCGTTTGGCGAAATGGAGGTCGAATCCCCGGTGTTCGACACCGCGGACAAACGCCTGCAACCAGAGTACGCCACCGGTTTTCTGCTCGACAGCCGCGAAATCGACGGAATGAACCTGCAGGCCGGCCACTTCACGGCGTTCAAGAATCAGGACAGTGCGTCAGGCAAGGGCAACTTTTTCGGTTATGGCGCCAACACCGAGGCCGGCGGCATTTCGTTTGTCGGCGCCGATCTGTTTACCCAAAGTCCGGTCGGTGGCGCCCTGTACGCTTCGGAGCTGACCGACACCTGGCATCAGTACTACGGCAACCTGCACTTCAAGCAGTCCGAAGTGTTCCTCGACGCCAACCTCTATCACACCCGGGACACCGGTCAAGCGCTGGCCGGCGCCATCGACAACACGGCGTACAGCCTGTCCGGCCGATACACGCTGGGTGCCCATGGTTTCACCCTGGCCTATCAGAAGATCAACGGTGATACGCCGTTCGATTTTGTCGGTGGCGACTCCATCTACCTCGCCAACTCGATCAAGTACGCCGACTTCAACGGCGCCCGCGAACGCTCCTGGCAGGTTCGCTACGACCTGGACCTGGCCACCTTCGGGGTACCCGGCCTGAAGTTCATGGCCCGCTACGTCACCGGCGACCAGATCGACGGCACCCATGCGCCACAAGGCGGGGCCTACAACCCGTTCGACCCGGCGACCGGCACCTTCACACCGCAACAAGGTGACGGGGGCAAGCACTGGGAGCGGGACATTGACTTGAAGTACATCGTGCAATCCGGGGTGGCCAAGGACTTGTCGTTGCAACTGTCCCATGTGTCGCACCGGGCCAACGCGGCCCAGGCCGGCGATGACATCGACCGGGTGTACGTGGTCATCCAGTACCCGTTGAACTTTGGGCCGTTCTGAGTGGAAAGTGGCGGAAGGCAGCCGGAGTCGAACCTGCCCGGGAACGGATGCCGTCCCCAACCGGGTTTGAAGCCCGGCCGCGCCACCGGGCGCGATTGCCTTCCTTGAAGTCATGCCTTTGAATCAGTGTTCTGTGTGCTGGGCCAACGCACTGTCCAGGCGAATCTGCCGGCGATCACCCAAGCGTCGTGTCAGACCGATACGGTCGAAGTACTCCAGTATCTGAATGCTGCGCTTGCGCCCCAGGCCCACGGCATCACGAAACGCCGCCACCTGAATCACCGGGTTGGCGTCTGCCAGTTGCAACAGCATAGCCGCCAATCGGTGGATCATGCTGTCGGTGTAAAACAGATCGCGCACCACCTGGTGCATCAAGCCCAGGCGCGCCATTTTGCGCAGCAAATCGCGCACGTCCGCTTCCTCATGCCCCAGGTCGCGCACCCAGGGCGGGTCGAAACCGGCCTGTTCGAACAGCGGCTGCACGTGTCGCCACAGGGCTTCGTCCTCTTCGCTCAAACGCACCTGATGCCCGGGCAGATGCAACCACGGACCGCTGCTGGCGATGTCGCCGCTGGCCAGTAACTCCTCGAGCAGGGTGATAAATGTTGCGCGTTCCAGAGTGCTACCGGTAAATCGGCGCAAACGATCCCGGTCCGGCCCCATTTGATCCGGTTCGAGTTGATGCAAGCGCGCGAGTTGCTCCAGTACGGCCGCTTTCAAGGCTTCCCAACGACTGGCGCTGAACAGCAACGCGCCTTGACGGGTTTCGACCCAGCGCACGTCAGCGGGCAACACCCAGCTGCTGCGCAGTCGGTTGAACTGCCGTTCCAGGCGCTGCGGATCGAGCCCGCTGTCGCTATGGGCCAGCAATGCCGGCAAAACATCCTCCAGCTTTGCGCTGTTCACCAATGCATGCAGCTGCGCCAATCGTTCGGGGCTGCGGCGTTGCCGAGTGGGAGCAAACGGGTCGAGCACCCGGCCGCCGCCCAGGGTTCGTTGGGCACTCTGGTCGCGCAGGATCAGCGGATCGCCTTTCACCGCATGCACCGGTGTATTGAGCAACAGTTGGGCCAACATCCGCTCACCGGGCGCCAGGCTGGTGCCTTCGAGCAAGGCGACTCGCCCGGTGACGTCCTGGGTGCCGAGGTGCACGTGCACCGGTTGAAAGTGCTCGAAGGCGCGGGGTTCACCGGGGAGCAACTGCATGTCGAAGTCCAGCCGTTGGGTGGGCGCATACAAGCCGGCGGCCAGCAACCAGTGGCCGCGATGGATGTGCTCCAGGGCCAGCCGTTCGGCACTCAGGTTCAACGCCACGCGCTGGCCGGCAAAGGCATGGTCGGCGACCTGGTTTTGCGCGTGCAGGCCGCGAATGCGCACCGGTTTGCCTTGTGGCCCCAGTAGCAAGGTATCCCCCACCGCGACCCGGCCGGACAGCGCCGTACCGGTCACCACGATACCGGCCCCGGCCACGCTGAAGGCCCGATCGATCGCCAGGCGAAAACCACCTTCGGTGCTGCGTTGCGACACCTCGCGCTGGGCATCGAGCAACGCCTGGCGCAAGGTGTCGATGCCATCAAAGGTCACGCTCGACAGCGCCATCAGCGGTGCACCGGCATACGGACCGGGCGCCAGTAATGCGCCCACCTGCTCGCGAACAACCTGCACCCGGGCACCATCGACCCGGTCGCATTTGGTGATGGCCACCAGCGCCCGGGGAATGCCGAGCAGCTCGACAATCGCCAGATGCTCGCGGGTCTGCGGCATCACCCCGTCATCGGCGGCCACCACCAGCAACACAAGATCGATGCCCTGCGCTCCGGCGAGCATGTTGTGGGTGAAGCGTTCATGGCCGGGAACATCGATGAAACCGGTCAGGCCCGCTCCCGGCTCCAGCGCGGCATACAGGTAGCCGAGGTCGATGGTCATACCGCGCTCGCGCTCTTCCCGGCGCCGGTCACCCGCCTGACCGGTCAGCGCCTGGAGCAGCGCGGTTTTGCCATGGTCGATGTGCCCTGCGGTGCCGACAATCACCCTGCCCGGCCCTCCACTTGTAATTGATCGAGTTGCGCCAGCCATGCCGGCTCGTCGTCCAGTTGCCGCAGGTCCAGCCACAGGGCGTCATCGTCAATGCGCCCGAGGACCGCAATCGGTAAACCGCGCAAAGCCTGCTCAAGATTCAGCAAAGATCGCCCGCGCAAGCGCTTGGAAGTGAGTGGTCGCACACACAGCGCCGCACTGGCCAGCCGTGCCACCGGTTGGCTGCCGCTGCCGATCATGCCGAGTGCCGGCATGGCACTGACGCTCCAGCCCTCACCCAGCACCTGGGCCAGCGCTGGCCGCAATCGTTCGGCCTGGGCGAGGATATCGGCCTGTGGCCGGGTTAACAGGCGCAGGCTCGGCAAGCGCTCGGCGAGTCGGTCCGGGTTGCGGTACAAAGCCAACACCGCTTCCAGGGCCGCCAGGGTCATTTTGTCGACCCGCAGCGCACGCTTGAGCGGGTTTTTCTTGATCCTGGCGATCAACTCCTTGCGACCGACGATAAGCCCGGCTTGCGGCCCGCCAAGCAGTTTGTCGCCACTGAAGGTAACGATGTCCGCGCCATCGAGCAGCGCCTGGCGTACCGTCGGTTCGGCGGGCAAGCCCCAGCGGGTCAGGTCCAGCAGGCTGCCGCTGCCGAGGTCTTCAAGCAACGGCAGTCCATGCTGGTGGGCAATTTGCGCCAGTTCAGCCGTCGCCACACGCGTGGTGAAGCCTTGAATGCTGTAGTTGCTCGCATGCACGCGCAGGATCAATCCGCTGCGCGGGCCAATGGCGGCCTCGTAGTCGCGGGCATGGGTGCGGTTGGTGGTGCCGACCTCAACCAGCTTCACCCCGGCGCGGGCCATGATGTCGGGGATGCGAAAGGCGCCACCGATTTCAATCAGTTCGCCCCGGGAAATAATCCCTTCCTTGCGCGCGCCCAGGCTGTTGAGAGTCAGCAAGACCGCTGCGGCATTGTTATTGACCACGGTCACAGCTTCGGCGCCGGTCAGTTCGAGGATCAAGCCTTCGATCAGGTCGTCGCGGTCACCGCGCTTGCCGCTGCGCAGGTCAAATTCCAGGTTAAGCGGATAGCGGGCCGCCATTTGCACCGCCTCAATCGCCTCTTCAGGCAACAACGCCCGCCCGAGATTGGTGTGCAGCACCGTGCCAGTGAGGTTGAACACCCGGTGCACCTGGCTGCGATGCTGGGTTGTCAATCGTTCGCCGACCCTGCCCGCCAGCACTTCGGCGCTGACTTCTGCAGGTTCGAGCAATCCCTGTTGCGCCCCTTCGCGCAACTCATCCAGCAAAAGCCGCAAGGTATACAGCAAGGCGTCGCGTCCATAGCGTTCGGCCAACGGCAGGCACGCCGGGTGCCGCAACAAACTGTCGATAGAAGGTAGACGCAGAGGCTGGCTGGCACCGCGTGCAGACATCTGGCGCTCCTGAAAACGAAAGACCCTCGCGCCAGAGTGTAGACGCTGCGCTTATTCGTCTCCCGGCGCCAACAACAGATTCGGCGCCAGACGCTGATAACCGTCCTGGGTCAGACGCATGTCGAGCATCAGGCTGGACAGGTCTGCCGATAGCGCTTCGGCATCCGCATCGTTCTCCAGATAGAGCAACTTAAGATAGCTGTTGCAACCGGGGCAGACTTCGGCGCGCAAGGGTGCCTGGTTGGCGGCATGCCGATCATCTTCAAGGCTGAGGTATTCCAGGCCCTTGCTCTGCTCGCAATACACGCACTTGACCCGCACCACATGCCACTCGCAGGCGCACAGCGAACAGACCAGATAACGCAAACCATTGTACTTGCCACGATGGCGGATGACCCCGGCCATGGCCGGCGAGCCACAGGCCGGGCACTGGCTGAGGCTGTCACCGGGGGTTAGTTGCAGATTGGGCGTGCTCAACAGCCAGTGGCTCCAGGCTGTTTGCAGCGCCGCACCGAGAAACGGCACCAATGCTGCCGACACCAGCGAATACTGGCCGCTGATCAACGCCACCGCCCAGGCGCGACGCTGCCCGGCACCGGCCAGGCGCAAGGTTTGCACGGCATCGGCCACGGCAGATTGTGACGGTGCGCTATAGCGCTGCAGCAAAGCATCGAGGTAAAGCTGCCAATCGTCTTCGCGCGCCAGGCTGTCGGCCGCGAACGGCGGCAAGCCGTGTTGCTGGCACAACTCGATGCGTTGTCGGTCGAGGGGCTCGCTCAGCGGCGGGTCGTCCAGCACCTGTTGCTGCACCCGGCACAATCCGGCAATCAGGCGCAGGTAATCGGCCAGCGGGTGCCCTTCCGCCAGCGTTTCCAGGCGCAGGGCGCGCAGGCTGAACAGGTTATGCGGTGGCATGTACAGAAACGGCGGCGAACTGGCCGCCGCTTCTATTTCTCCGGGTTCGAGAATGGTTGGCAAATGTCAGCCCTTTTTGGTGATCGGTCGCTTGGGTGCTACGTCGCGGGTCTCATCTTGAGTTACTTGGCGATACCAGAGTTCGTGGTGTTTCCTGGCCCAGGCGCGGCTGACCCAGCCGTGCACCATGGCGCTGACCGAGCCCTTGATCCAGATCCCGGCATAGATGTGCACGATGATGCTCAGGATCAGCACGAAAGCGGCCAGCGCATGCAGCAAACTCGCCCAGCGGATAAGCGTGATGCCGAAGTAATCGCTGAAATACGCGCGCCAGATCACCAGGCCGCTGAACAGCAACACCAGCATGCACAGCAGTAAAGTCCAGAACAGCAACTTCTGCCCGGGGTTGTACTTGCCAATGGGCGGAACGCCCTCCTCCTGGTTCAGCATCACCCGGTCGATGCGCTTGAGCCATAGCCGATCGTTGGCGATGAAGTAGTTGGCGCGCCAGAAACGCAGCACTAATCCGAGGAACAGCAGGAACATCAATACGCCCATGAACGGATGCAGAATGCGCGTCCACGGACCGCCGCCGAACAGGTTGCTCAGCCAGAACAGCGCCGGGTGGAACAGCGCCAGCCCGGACAGCCCGGCCATGAGGAACAGAATCGCCACCAGCCAGTGATTGGTGCGCTGGTTGCTGGTATAGCGCAGGATCGTCTTGCCGCTCATGGCTTGCCCTCCCCACGGGGATCGAAGGTATGCACCGCCGGGTCGACTTCGTGCACCGAGGTATCCGGCGGGCTCGGATGTTCATCCTCTTCGACCACTTGGGGGCCGACCCGCACGTAGTGGAAGAACCCGGCCAGCACCGCCGCGCCCATGGCCAGTAGTGCCAGGGGTTTGCTCACGCCTTTCCACAGGTTGACCAAGGGGCTGATGATCGGATCGGCCGGCAAACCAGCGTACAGTTTCGGCGTATCGGCGTGGTGCAGTACGTACATCACATGGGTGCCGCCGACGCCCGCGGGGTCATACAGACCGGCGTTTTCAAAGCCACGGCTCTTGAGATCAACGATACGCTCGGCGGCATGTTCCTTCATGTCGTCCTTGGAGCCGAACACGATGGCACCGGTCGGGCAGGTTTTCACGCAGGCCGGTTCCAGCCCTACCGCCACCCGGTCCGAGCACAACGTACATTTGTAGGCCTTGTGATCCTTCTGCGAGATCCGTGGAATGTTGAACGGACAACCGGTGATGCAGTAGCCGCAGCCAATGCAGTGGTCCTGATCGAAATCGACGATGCCATTGGCGTGCTTGATGATCGCCCCCGGGCTGGGGCATGCCGCCAGGCAACCGGGCTCGGCGCAGTGCATGCAGCCGTCCTTGCGGATCAGCCATTCCAGGTTGCCGGCGTCGGTCTCGTGCTCGGTGAAGCGCATCAAGGTCCAGGTTTCTGCGGTGAGGTCCTGCGGGTTGCCGTAGGTGCCATGGTTGTGACCGACCTCGTCACGCAACTCGTTCCATTCCGAGCAGGCGACCTGGCAGGCCTTGCAGCCGATGCATTTGGTGGTGTCGATCAGCTTGGCGACTTCCTCCACGCCGCGTATCGACGGCGCGGGGGTGGTGGTGGCCGAGCGGGCAATGATGTCTTGGCTGGCCATTTAGACTTTCTCCACGTTGACCAGGAATGACTTGGATTCCGGGGTCTGGGTGTTGCCATCGCCGAGGAACGGCACCAGGGTGTTGGTCAGGTAGCCGTGACGGGTGGCGCCGGTGAAGCCCCAGTGCAAGGGGATACCGATCTGGTGAACGACCTGATTGTTGACCTGCAGCGGACGAATCCGCTTGGTCACCACCGCCACCGCTTCGATATGCCCGCGTTTGGAGCTGACCCTTACTCGGTCACCGGCAGCAATGCCCTTCTCCTTGGCCAGCACCTCGCCGATTTCGACGAATTGTTCGGGTTGGGTAACGGCGTTGATCGGGCAATGCTTGGTCCAGAAGTGGAAGTGTTCGGTCAGCCGGTAGCTGGTCGCCGCATACGGGAAGTCCTTGGCCTGCCCGAGGGTGTCCCAGACTGAATCGAAGATCCGCCCGGCCGGGTTGCTGGTCGCCTGCTTGTTGTTGGGGTGCATCGGGTTGATGCCGATGGGTGTCTCGAACGGCTCATAGTGTTCCGGGAACGGCCCTTCGTTCATCTTGTCGAGGGCGAAGAAACGCGCCACGCCTTCGGGGTTCATGATGAACGGGTTGATGCCCGCTTCCGGTGCGGCGTCGACTTTGTAGTCGGGCACGTCGGTGCCGGTCCAGACCTTGCCGTTCCACCACACCACCCGTTTGTTCGCGTCCCATGGTTTGCCTTTCGGGTCGCACGAGGCGCGGTTATAGAGGATCCGTCGATTTGCCGGCCAGGCCCAGGCCCAGCCGAGGTTCTGCTTCATCCCGAAAGGGTCGCTGTTATCGCGCCGGGCCATGTTGTTGCCCTGCTCGGTCCAGCTGCCGCAGAAAATCCAGCAACCGGATGCCGTGCTGCCATCGTCCTTGAGCTGGCCGAAGCCGGACAACTGTTGACCGGCCTTGACCACCGCACCCGAGGCGTCGGTGACATCGGCGATGGCGTAGCCGTTGAATTCCCGGGCGAGCTCTTCCGGCGTCGGGTCATCCGGTACCTTGTAGGGCCAGTCGAGCTTGAGAATCGGCTCGGCCCAGGCACCGCCGTTGGCCTGGTAACGCTTGCGCAGGCGCAAGAACAGCTCGGCCATGATTTTCACGTCGGTGCGCGCCTGCCCCGGGCCATCGGCACCCTTCCAGTGCCATTGCAGCCAGCGGCCGCTGTTGACCAGCGAACCGTTTTCTTCGGCGAAGCAGGTGGCGGGCAGGCGGATGACTTCGGTCTGGATGCTGGCCGTTTCCACGTCGTTGTAAGGCCCGACGTTGCGCCAGAACTCCGAGGTTTCGGTGGCCAGTGGGTCCATCACCACCAGCCACTTGAGTTTCGCCAGCGCCTTCATCACCCGGTTTTTGTCCGGCAAGGCGGCGATCGGGTTGAAGCCCTGGCACAGGTAGCCATTGACCTCGCCCTTGCTCATCATGTCGAACATTTTCAGGATGTCGTAGCCGGGAATGTCCAGCTTGGGCAGCCAGTCGTAACCCCAGTGATTCTCGGCGGTGGCATTGGCGCCGTACCAGGCCTTCATCAGACTGACGTGGAACTTGCCGTAGTTCTGCCAGTAGGACATCTGCCCGGGACGCAGCGGCTTGAGTGCACGTTTGGCAATGTAGGCGTTGTAATCCTGTTCGGCCTCGGCCGGCAAGGTCAGGTAACCAGGCAACAGGTTGGACAGCAAGCCCAGGTCGGTCAGGCCMTGAATATTGGAGTGCCCGCGCAGGGCGTTGACGCCCCCGCCCGGCATGCCGACGTTGCCCAGCAGCAATTGCACCATGGCCGCGCTACGGATCATCTGCGAGCCGGTTGAGTGCTGGGTCCAGCCCAGCGCGTAGAGAATCGTCATGGTTTTGCCCGGTTGCGAGCAGGTGGCGATCTCTTCCCAGATTTTCTGCATCGCGTCCACGGGCATGCCGCAGACCTGACTGGCCAGCTCCAGGGTGTAGCGGCTGTAATGCTGCTTCATCAATTGGTAGACGCAGCGTGGGTCTTGCAAGGTCGGGTCGACTTTGGCGAAACCGTCCTCGCCTATTTCGTAGCCCCAGCCGGACTTGTCGGTGTAGGTGCGCTTGCTCGCGTCGTAACCGCTGAACAACCCGTCCTCGAAACCGTAGTTGGCCTTGACGATGAACGACACGTCCGTATAGGCCCGCACGTATTCGTGCTGGATCTTGTCCTCGGTCAGCAGGTAATTGATCAGCCCGCCCATGAAGGCAATGTCGGTGCCGGTGCGGATCGGCGCGTAATAGTCGGCCACCGAGGCCGTACGGGTGAAACGCGGGTCGACCACGATCAGCCGCGCCTTGTTGTGCGCCTTGGCTTCGGTCACCCATTTGAAGCCGCACGGGTGCGCTTCTGCTGCGTTGCCGCCCATCACCAGAACCAGATTCGCGTTGGCGATATCGGTCCAGTGGTTGGTCATGGCACCACGGCCGTACGTCGGGGCAAGACTTGCCACCGTCGGGCCGTGTCAGACACGCGCCTGGTTATCGAACCCCAGCATGCCGAGACTGCGAACCACCTTGTGGGTGATGTAACCCGCTTCGTTTGACGATGCCGACGCCGCGAGAAAACCGGTGGTCAGCCAGCGGTTCACTGTTTGCCCCTTGGCGTTCTTCTCGATGAAGTTGGCGTCGCGGTCGGCCTTCATCAGGTCGGCGATACGATCGAGCGCTTCATCCCAGGAGATTCGCGTCCACTCCGTGGTGCCAGGCTTGCGCACCTGCGGGTACTGGAGACGACTGGGACTGTGAATGAAGTCCAGCAGGCCCGCGCCTTTGGGGCAAAGGGTGCCGCGGTTGACCGGGTGGTCGGCGTCGCCTTCGATGTGGATGATGTTTTGCGCGACATTCTTCGCGTCATCGCCCTGGCTGTACATGATCAACCCGCAACCGACCGAGCAATACGGACAGGTGTTGCGGGTTTCATGGGTGTGGGCGAGCTTGAAATGACGCACCTGTTCGGCAAAGGCTGTCGTCGGGGCCATGCCCAACGCGCCCAGGCTAGAGCCTGCAAGGCCGATACCGGCGACCTTGAAGAACTGACGACGGCTGAGATCCATCGTGCACTCCTGATCAGGTGGAACCCGGTACATGGCCGGGCCATTTTGAACAACCGCGGTGGTGGCAGTCTGACTGCCGACACTACAAACTGTAGTCAATGCACTAGTGCTTTGTGTGAAAACCGACCGTCGGGCAAATCCAGCGGGTCGTGAAGATCCTTGTAGGAGCGAGCCTGCTCGCGATGGTGTGTCAGTCGACATCACCGTATCTGACACWCCWTCGCGAGCAGGCTCGCTCCTACAGGGGGTTGGCGCTTATCATTGGCGCATGTTCAACCCCGCTTCTACGAGATCCCGCATGACTTTCGATTTTGATCAGGTGTTCGACCGTCACAACACCGGCAGTACAAAATGGAGCCGCTACCCGGCCGACGTATTGCCAATGTGGGTCGCCGACATGGATTTCGCCGCGCCGCCGGTGATCATCCAGGCCCTGCAAAAACGCCTGGAACACCCGATGGTCGGTTACAGCGTGGCCCGGGATGACCTGCGCGAGGCGATCGTCGCCGACCTCTGGAACAAGTACGCCTGGCGCGTCGAGCCCCAGGAGCTGATCTTCCTGCCGGGCGTCGAGTCCGGCTTCAACATGGCGCTGAAGGCCCTGGTGCAGGCGTCACAGAACGTCGTTGTGCAGGTGCCGAACTACCCGCCGCTGCGCCACGCACCCGGGCATTGGGGCCTGAACAAGGTCGAGCTGAACTTCGATGCGCAAGCCGATGGCACCTACACCACGCCGCTGGATACCTTGAGCCAGTCGCTGCAGGGCGGCGGCGCCTTGCTGCTGAGCAACCCGCATAACCCGCTGGGCAAGGCCTTCCCCCGCGCAGAGCTGCAAGCCATTGCCGACATTTGCCTTGAGCATGATGCCTGGATCATTTCCGACGAGATCCACGCCGAGTTGTGCTACGACGGGCGCCAGCACATTCCGATGGCCACATTGAGCGCGCAAGTGGCCCAGCGCACCATCACGCTGATGTCGGCGAGCAAGGCCTATAACATCGCAGGTCTCAAGACCTCGTTCATGATCATCCAGGACCGTCACCTGCGCGAGAAGGTCAACCACGCTCGTTGCGGTATGGTCGACAGCGTCAATCCGCTGGGCATGGAAGCCACCCGTGTCGCCTACAGCGAAGCGGCGCCATGGCTGGCCGAGTTGAAGGTCTACCTGCAAGGCAACCGCGATTTCCTCGCCGAGGCCGTGCGCACCCGCCTGCCGGGTATCACCATGAACCTGCCGCAAAGCACTTATCTGGCGTGGCTCGACTGCACGGCACTGGGGCTGGACAACCCGCAACAGTTCTTCCTCGAACAGGCCAAAGTTGGCTTGAGCGCCGGGCTGGACTTTGGCGATGACTGCAAGCAGTTCGTGCGCCTGAACTTCGGCTGCCCACGATCGCTGCTGGAAGAAGGCATTGCGCGAATGGAGCGCAGCTTGCGCAACCTCAAGGCCTGATACCCCCTCAGCAACAACGAAGATCCCTGTAGGAGCAAGCTCGCTCCTACAGTGCTGGGTCCAAGGACGCGGCCGCATCGATTAACCGTTACGCCAGCTTAGCGATACACGTATTTGGTGATATAGGAATACAGGTCGTTGTACACAAAATCAGGGACATGCTTTGCATGTGCACTGGTTCTCATTAGTTGCAAATGGCATTCCTTGACCATTTCATCACGCTCTTCCATCGAATAGACAGTATTCCTGAGAATTTTGTCATAGGCGCTATACGCATATGCCTGCAACTGCGAAACTTCGGACAGCTTGCCCGTGGCGTCCAGAGTGTAGGTACTGTGAGCGCGCAGCACTCGGTCGTTCAGTTTGCCCATCCCGCGCTCATACAAGAAAATTTGTGAACCGCTCACTTCCTTTGCCAGGAACTCGAACGCGACCAGAACCGCCGGAGCGTTACTGATGCTCGATTCAACCCTCGAATAGCTGACAAAACGCTCCAGTTCCTGCTTTTCCAGACTGGTGAACGCTCTTTTGATGCTGGAAATATGGGCGAACGCATGATTACAACCCACGACATGGACTTCGAGTTGGTAGCCGGGAACAAATTTTGCCAATCCGGCAAAACCAATGTCATCGAACGCGCACTCCATGATGATGTTGTATTTGTGAGTAAGCGCATTGGCGAAGATTTTCGAACCGAGTTCCCTGATAAACGCTTCTGAATGTTCGTAGGCGTGCAAGACACCGAGCTTGATCATATCGGCGTAATGCGGGWGTTTCTTTCGATATTCGGGCAGGTACAGTCGAATGTAGTTCCCGTAATTCCCGGATGGCAGCAAGCTCTTTTCCAGCAGGTAAGTCTTGCCCGAGCCCTCCACTCCCGCAGTGATCAGCAACTTTGGGATGGTTTCGGCAGTTTTGCCGGCGAAGAGCGTGGGGAAGATCTCGTCGAACGCCTGGGTCACGTCGTCTGGGGAGTAGCTGTATTGCGGTGCTTCTGACATACCTTGATTTCCTTATCAAAGAATTGGGTTGTGATATCCAGCCCCTTCAATAAAGCGTGCGTACGCCGATTGTTCAAGTCGTTGTTTAAATCAAGGTATGTATCTGTTTTTTAAGGTAAAAATCCCTACGACGCAGAGCGAAAAAACGTCGGAGCAATGGCCCACCAACGCGGCAACAACTGCTTGACCCTGTTCTCGCCAAAACGGTCGTCGATCAACATCACCACCCCTTGATCCTGCTGGGTGCGGATCACCCGTCCAGCGGCCTGCACCACTTTCTGTACGCCTGGAAACAGATAGGTGTAGTCGTAACCGGCGCCAAAAATGGCGGCCATGCGCCGTTTCAGTTGCTCGTTCACCGGATTGAGCTGCKCCAGCCCCAAGGTGGCGATAAATGCGCCGATCAGCCGGGCACCAGGCAAATCGATGCCTTCACCAAAGGCCCCGCCAAGCACCGCAAAACCGACACCCTGGCCGTCGGCGTGAAACCGATCGAGAAACTGCTGACGTTGCGCTTCGCTCATGCCTCGGGACTGCGACCACAGACTGATGTGCGGATGCTTCTCGGCGAGCAGCTGCGCCACCTGCCGCAAATAATCGAAGCTGCTGAAAAACGCCAGGTAATTGCCGGGGCGTGCGCAGAACTGTCTGGCGATCAAGTCCACGATCGGTTCGAGGGAGGACTGGCGATGCACGAACCGCGTGGAAATCTGGTCGACGATGTGCACTTGCAGTTGATCGGCATGAAACGGCGACTGGACGTCGATGCACACCGTGTCCGCCGGTGTCCCCAGTAAATCGGCGTAATAGTGCCGGGGGCTGAGGGTCGCGGAAAACAGCACCGTGCTGCGCGCGGCCGTCAGGCGCGGGCGGATGAACCCGGCGGGAACCACATTGCGCAGGCACAACTGCGAGAGGTTGCGCTGGCGCTCCAGGTCGCGCTTGCTGATGTCGAACAGGAACTGCTCATCGAACAGCTCGGCCACCCGGAAAAAATGCAGCATGTCGAAGTAAAAACCCTGAAGTGCACTGTCCAGCCCTTGAGGGTGATCGTTCAGGTAATCACCGATGCTGGCGCTGCACGACGACAATGCCTGAAGGAGCTTTTCCGGCGTCTTGTCATAGGCCTGATAAGCACCGGTTTGCGCGCCATGCAGGGCATTCCACTCGCGGTTGACCCGCTGCATCGGCTTTTTCAGCGCTTCGGGTGCGGATTTGCGCACGCCGTTGAAGGTCCCTTGATCGAGGCTGGCGCTGTACATCTGCCGACCGCGTTCCACCAGGTTATGGGCTTCGTCGACCAGCACCGCGACTTTCCAGTTGTTGGCCTGGGCCAGACCGAACAACAAGGCGCTGAAGTCGAAGTAATAGTTGTAGTCGGCGACCACCACGTCGGCCCAGCGCGCCATTTCCTGGCTCAGGTAATACGGACAGACATCGTGCGCCAGGGCGACCTCGCGCAAGGCGCACTGGTCCAGCAGGCTCAGCTGACTGGCCGCCTGCCGCGCGGCGGGCAGGCGATCGTAGAAACCCCGGGCCAATGGGCACGACTCACCGTGGCAGGCTTTGTCCGGGTGCTCGCAGGCCTTATCCCGGGCGATCATCTCCAGCACCCGCAATGGCGGCGCATCGGCGCTGGCAAGAATCACTTGCGCGGCGTCCAGGGCCAGTTTGCGTCCCGGGGTTTTCGCCGTGAGGAAGAACACTTTGTCCAGTTGCTGCGGTGCCAGCGCCTTGAGCATGGGGAACAGGGTGCCCAGGGTTTTGCCGATTCCGGTGGGTGCCTGGGCCATCAGGCAGCGCCCCGTGCTGACCGCCTTGAACACCGACTCGGCCAGATGGCGCTGCCCCGGCCGAAAGTCGGTGTGGGGAAACGCCAGACGCTGCGCCGCCAGATTGCGCCCGTCACGATGGGCGACCTCCTGTTCGGCCCATTGCAGGAACCGCGCGCAATGCAGTTCGAAGAACTGTTGCAGCTGCGCGGCCTCGAAGGGCTCGACCAGGCAGGTTTCCTTTTCGCTGACGATGTCGAAATACACCAGCGCCAGGTTGATCCGGGACAGATCCAGTTTGCGGCACATCAACCAGCCGTAGATTTTCGCCTGGGCCCAATGCAATTGACGGTGGTTGGCCGGTTGCTTGCTCAAATCGCCGCGGTAGGTCTTGACCTCTTCCAGGCAGTTTTGCCCGGGGTCGTAGCCGTCCGCCCTGCCCTTGACCGTCAAGGTTCGATACTGGCCCTCAAGGGCGACTTCGCTTTGGTAACCCTCGCTGCGCCGCGATGCCACCGTACGGTGCCCGACGATGCCCTCCAGCGCGGTGGGTGACGGTGTGAAGCGCAGATCGAGGTCGCCGGCCTTGGCGGTGAACTCACACAGCGCCCGCACCGCAATGCTGTAGCTCAAGCGCCCGGCTCCGCCCATTGCACGTAGCACACGGCAATCGGCATCTGGTGTTCGTGGCAGAATTCCAGCCAGCGCAACTGGTTGTCCTGCAGGCGATCGCCCCGGCCTTTGACTTCGATCATGCGGTAGGTCTTTTGCTGCGGCCAGAACTGGATCAGGTCCGGCATGCCGGCGCGATTGGCCTTGATGTCCAGCAACAAACGGTTGAACCAGTGCTTGAGGTGCTCGGCCGGGAGGCAATCCAGAGCTTGCTCCAGCAGTTCTTCGCTGAGCACGCTCCAGAACACGAAAGGCGACTGCACGCCCCACTTGGCGGCATAACGTTCGCGGATGGTCTGCCGGTAGCGCCCGTCGTCGAGTTCGGCCAGGCATGCCTGAAACAGTTTGGCCCGACGGCCATGAAAGTCTTCGCTGAGCAAATCCACCGGCCCGCGCTGGAACGGGTGAAAAAATGCGCCCGGCAAAGGCGCAAAAATCGCCGGCCAGCACAACAAGCCGAACAGCGAGTTGATCAGGCTGTTTTCGACGTAGTGCACCGGCGCCGAATCCTCAGCCAGATGCGCCTGAACGTAAAACTCCACCGATAACGCCGGGTCTGTCCTGGGCAATTGCAGGTCCAGACGCTGCATTTCCCGAGGCGCTGCGCGCTTGATGGGCGGCCCGCCGAGCTTGCGCTGCAGGCGTGGCAGCACACGGAGCAGCTGTTGTTGTTCGGCGGCGCTTTCCGGTGCCTGTTCGGCCTGTGCGGCCAGTTCCAGCGCCAACTCAAACTCGCCACTGCGTTCCAGCACGCGAATCAGCCGTGAACGCGCGCCCGGATAGGCACATTCGCGGTAGAGGTTCAGGGCCATGGCGAAATCCGCGATGCGTTCGCAATACTGGCCCATCTGGAACAGCAGCTTGCCGCGTCGCCGTTGCAACCATGGGTTGTCCAGCGCCAGCCCCTTGATGCGCTCGACCACCTCTTCCAGCGCTTCACCGGCCTCGAATTGTTGCTGGTACGCGTGCAGGAGGACGCAGGCATCTACGTCCTCTCGGCTGCGCAAGCCACGGGACTCGGCACAGAATTCGACTTTTTCGTAGGTATAAATGCCCAGGTCGGCCAACACAAACTCCGACCAGTCCTGGTACAGGTTGCCGAAGAACATCAGGCGCAGGCGATCGCACAACGCCATGATGGTCAGGCTGAACAAGCGCTCATCCAGCCACGGGCACCAGTCGTTGAAGCTCTGCGTCTGGGGAAATTGCACGCTCAGCGTCGGCAACCAGTCGGTTTTCTTGCCTTTGGGTTGATCGATGGCAGCGGCAAAGGCCTGGAGGACTTCGGCCTTGAGCAGCACCTCGAACAGTTCGTCGATGGCGATGGGCATTTGCCCGTCAACCCAACCCAGTTCAAGCAACGGGCCGGCGGCTGTGCCGATATCGCCGATTTCGTCGTAATGCAGCTTGCTCGCCCTGAAATGAATGCCTTTGCGCATCACCATTCTGACCAGAAGTGCCTGCGATTCACGGGGTAACCCCTTGAACGCTTGAATGAAATGCCGCTCTTCGACGCTCAACACGTCGCCAGAGCGCCGCTCAAGCCAATCAAGCACTTGCATGAAGTTGTTCAGGTAATAGAACGGATCGTCGAGGGGATTTGCAGTCACAGGGAAATAGGCCATGGCGAGCGAGTACTGGTTATGCGTACAGATATCAGTTCCACCCTGCCCGGTGCAATCGGAAAAGGATAAATGGCGCTGTAGGAATTTTTCCCGAGCAGTAGAACTTTCTGCCCCCCGGCGGCACCAACCGCCATAGAGGTGCAGTGATGGCCATCGAACTGATGGCGCTGCTTCAGAACCTATGGAGGTGATTATGGATATCAAGACTTTGGGCTCGCCCTTGGCGGTAGCGGCCCTGCTGACGCTGTCCGGTTGCTCGACCCCAACGGTGGTGACGCTGCAGAACGGCACTCAGTACCTGACTAAAGACATACCGAAGACCAAAACCCGAGACGGCTTCTTCGAGTTTGAGGACATTTCAGGTAAGAAGGTGAAAGTCAGGTCTGACGAAGTGGCGACAATTCGCAAAGAAGAAGACTGACGTTTCTCCTGGCACGATGTGGCAGGTTTCGAGCACTGCTTTACACTCGATAGACCCCGTGCGACCGGATGACTGTGCAACGCTTCGACACAGGCGTTGCAATACGGGCATCACGCAAAGACTCAGGTGACGCCGAAATGAAAATGGTCATGCCACTTCTTGCCTCTGTGCTCGCCGTCAGCGCGTGCGTGACGGCGAGCCTGTGTGACGCCGCTACGAAGGTAAAACCAAAACCAAAACCCTTGCCAACGTACAAAACCAGTTTCGATTGCGCCACGCCCCAGGCCTCCGCCGAAAAGCTTATCTGCCATGACGCTCAACTGGCGAGCATGGACCTGGAACTCAATCGTCTTTATCTGCTGGCGCTCACCGACGATCACTCAGTGCCGCGCCCGAATAAAGTCGAGATTGATCAGCGGTTCTGGCTTGAGTCCCGTAACCAGTGTGGCGGCGGGACTCAAGCCAAGGCGTGCGTCGTGCGAAGTTATGCCGAGCGTGCGTTCCAACTGCGCCAGGGCTCGGCCATTGCGAGAACCAAGGACCCAAGCCGACGCACCGAAGGCCCCGTTGCCTTCCATTGCGCAGGGTTCAGCCCGCTGATTGCCGCCACGTTCTTTACCGTCGAACCGGGCGTTGTGCTCCTGAAATGGGCGAACACCTCCATCACCCTGAACCAGGTGCCGAACGATTACGGAACCCAGTACACGGGCAAGGATTACAAAGGCAACTACAGCTTCTGGCAAATCGGCGATGACGTGTTTTTGCAGATACCCGGCTCAGGAAAGATGAATTGCGCAGCCGAGCCGGTCGGCTGAGGACGATGGCATCGGGACGTCCTGTCCCGATGGCCGCTCACCGCTTCAACTGCCGGTGCGAATCTTGTTCCACACTCGCGTACGCACCCGATCGATATTCAGAGGCATGGCCTCCAGCGCAAACAGCTTGCCCATCATTTCAGGACTTGGATAAACCTTGGTGTCGTTCTTGATCGCCGGGTCGATCAGGCTGTCGGCCGTCTCGTTGCCATTGGCGTAATGCACATAGTTGCTGACGCTGGCCATGACGTCCGGACGCAGCAGGTAATCCATGAAGGCGTAACCGGCCTTTTCGTCCGGAGCGTCGGCCGGCATGGCGACCATATCGAACCAGATCGCGGCGCCTTCCTTGGGAATCGAATAGCCGATCTCGATGCCGTTGTTGGCTTCCCTGGCGCGGTTTTCCGCTTGCAGGATGTCGCCGGAGAAACCGACCGCGACGCAGATGTCGCCGTTGGCCAGGTCACTGGTGTACTTGGACGAATGGAAATAGCTCACATACGGCCGCACTTTCAACAGCAGGGCTTCGGCCTTTTTGTAGTCTTGCGGGTTCTTGCTGTGAGGCGGCAACCCGAGGTAGTTCAATGCGGCCGGCAGCAGTTCGGGGCCGTTGTCGAGGATGGTCACGCCGCACTTCTGTAGTTTCTGCATGTTCTCGGGCTTGAAGATCAGGTCCCAGGAATCCACCGGGGCGTTGTCGCCCAGTACCGCTTTGACCTTGGCAATGTTGTAGCCGATGCCGGTGCTGCCCCACAGGTACGGGAAGCCATGCTCGTTGCCCGGATCGTTGGTCTGCAATGCCTTGAGCAATACCGGGTTGAGGTTTTTCCAGTTCGGCAACTGACTCTTGTCGAGTTTCTTCAGCGCTCCGCCTTCGATCTGCCGGGCCATGAAGTGGTTCGACGGAAACACCACGTCGTAGCCGGATTTGCCGGTCATCAGCTTGCCATCGAGGGTTTCGTTGCTGTCGTAGACGTCGTAGGTGAAGCCGATGCCGGTTTCTTTCTGGAAGTTTTTCGTGGTGTCCGGCGCGATATAGTCCGACCAGTTGTAAATCTTGACGGTGTCGGCTGCCTGGCTGATCGACGCAATCAGCATCAGCGGAGCGAGGGTCAGTGTCTTTCGGAGCATGAGTCGATTCCTGTAGGGGTTATTGTTGTTGGCAGGCAATCAAAGGATCAGCTTTCAAATTTCAAAAGCACTCAAAAAATCAGTACATAGGTCTTGCGCACGGTTTCCTGGATATCCCAGATGCCGAGGCTGTTGGCCGGCAACATCAATGCGTCACCGGCTTCCATGTGCAGCGGTTCACCGCCATCCGGGGTGAAGGTGCAGCGGCCCTTGATGAAGTGACAGAATTCCTGGGCGACGATCTGCCGCCGCCAGCGCCCGGGTGTGCATTCCCAGACGCCGGTCTCGACGCCGTCGTCGCGTTCGACGCTGGTGGTCGAAGCCACGGCCACGGGTGTACCCAGCGGCACGGCGACCGGATTGGACTCTTCCAGTTTCAGGGTTGCAGTGTTCTTGAATTGCGTGATGCTCATGGGAATACCTGTCGAAGTAGCCTTTTGATGAAAAGCGTGCCGTTTTTCAGTGCATGAAACCTTCCATGAAACCGGCAACCCCGCTGGCCAGCTTGCGCCGCCAGGGCGCGGTAGCCGGGTTGGCCAGGGTCTGGTCCTCATGGACAAAGCTGCGGATGATCGCGTTATAACCGAGCCAGCGGATGGGTTCGGGCTCCCAGGCCCTGAGCGCGTCGAGGCCGCGCTGCGCAATGACCCACGGCTGGCGCACCAGATCGGTGTCACGGCCCAGGATCAGGTCGGCCAGCGTCCGTCCTCCCAGGTTGCTGGCGCCAACACCCTCCCCGCCATAGCCACCGGACAAGGCAATGCCGTTGGCCTGGTCGCAGAGCATGTGCGGCTTGAAATGCCGGGACATGCCCAGGTTGCCGCCCCAGGAATGGGTGATTTTCACGTTCTTCAGCTGCGGGAACAGCTCACCGAACAGGTAGCGCCGCAGCTCTTTTTCATCCGTGGTCAGGTCGAAGTCGTGGCGCAGTTTGCCGGCAAACTGATAGCCGCCACGGGCGCCAAAGATCAATCGGTTGTCAGCGGTGCGCTGGCCGTAGGTCACCTGGCGACTGGCCTCGCTGAACGCCTGGCCGCGGCTCAGGCCGATTTCGTCCCAGGTGGCCGCCGACAATGGTTCGGTCGCGACGATCAGGCTCTGCACCGGCATCTGATAACGCCCCAGTGGCGGCAAGGTGACGGAGTAGCCTTCTACCGCCGGCACCACCCAGCGACTACGCACCGACGCTTTCGCCGTGCGCAGGGTGCCGGACTGCCAATGGGTGACCGGGCTGTTTTCATAGATTTTGACCCCCAGGCGCTCCACCACCCGGGCCAACCCGCGTACCAGTTTGGCCGGGTGGATGGTCGCCACGTGCGGCGCGTAGATACCGCCGTAGGGTTTGGCGATGCGGATCTGTTGCGCCAGTTGTTCCGGGTTCAGCCAGCGATAGTGGCTGTCGTTGAGGCCCTGGCGGTAGAGATCGTCCAGGTAGTGACGCAGGCTGGTCTCCTGCTCCGGATAGCGTGCGGCGCAATACAGCACCCCGCCTTTGCGGTAATCGCAGTCGATGCCCTCACGTTCGAGGACAGTCTCCACTTCATCCGGAATGTGATGCAACAAATCGTAGGAGGCGCGGCGTTCTTCGGCCGACAGATTGGCCAGCAGGCGATCTTCACCCAGCAAGTTGCCCATCAGCCAGCCGCCATTGCGCCCCGACGCTCCGAAACCGGCGGTCTGCGCTTCGACAATCGCAATGCTCAGGTCCGGTTTGTGTTGCTTGAGGTAGTACGCTGTCCAGAGACCGGTGTAGCCCGCGCCGATGATCGCCACGTCCACATCCAGGTCCCGCTCCAGCGCCGGACGCGCCAATAGAGGCTCGTCGAGCTGGTCCATCCACAAACTGATAGTGCGCCACGCCGGCATGCAAGACTCCACCACTCAAACTTCGATGGCGTCGATCCTAGTGCGTGGGCTCAGGGGCTGTCTTGCGCGCGTGCACGCAAAGAAATTTGTTTGACGTAGGCCTTGGGTGACTGGCCGGTGTGCTGGCGGAAGCAGCTGTAGAACGCCGACAGCGAATTGAATCCGGCAGCGAAGGCCAGCTCATCGATACGCAGCGGCGGCGTGGCGGCATCCAGCGCCGCGAGCAAGTGTTGCAGGCGCGCCTGGTTGACGTAGCGGTAGAAGCTCTGCCCCAGCACCTGGTTCAACAAGTAGGAAATCTGATTGCGGCTGTACCCGCACTCCTTCGCCACCCGTTGCAGATCGAGCTCCGGGTCTAGATACGGCTGCTGACCCTGGAAATACTGCTGCAGGTCCTCGGCCATGAAGCTCAACTGGCGAGGCGACAGGCCGAGCCGGCTGACCGCCGGGCGCTGGTTGCCGGACGTTTTGCTGCCGGGTTGTTCGTGCACCAATGAAGCATATTCATTGACCCGCCAGATCAGCCCGTCCTTGACGCTAATCGCTTCGCTGGCGCGGAACGACACCAGCCCTTCACCGCCGCRCAAGGTGATGCGGTATTGAATGAATGCGGTGTTGCCGTCCAGTCGTATGCGGTCGGAATGTTCCAGCGCTTCATCCGGATCCCGGGGCATGCTGCTGCGCACGTACTCGCGCAATTGGGCCAGGCCCATGACCCGGTTCTGGAAAAAGTCGTTGTACTGGACTTCAGGGTGATAGAGCGCCATGACGCCATCCAGATCCCGGTGCTTCCAGCGCAAGTGATAGCGCATGACCGTCTCGCCCGTGGCCTGGGTTTGCAGGGGGCCATCATCATCGGCGTGCATTGAAAATCTCGACGGGAAAACCCTGAGCTTGCCCAACTTGCGCTTGGTCTTCAACGACTAAACGGATGAAGGCTTCTGGCCGCAAATGCGTACGAGCGTGACTGAATCAAAAAAATGGCGACAATCGCCAAATGGCCTGAAAAACCCCCACTCTTTTCACATCCGGATGCTACTTTTAAACATTGTCACTGGTTGAACCAATGAAGGTTCTTCCCTCCTACCATGAGCTAAGGGAAGCGCTCGATAATGAAGGCGGGTAACACATGAATAGAGGGTTCAGTAAGGTCACGTTTCCAAACGCCTGCCAGCTGATGCGCTGGCATTTTCATCCCATGGGTTTCGAGGCGAGCATGGACGCCCCGGGCAGCATGATTGCCCGTCTTTTTGATCGTGCCACTGGCGAGACCATGATCGCCATTGCCGGTATTCCTTGCGCCACCGTCATGAATGCTGCAGATGTAGAACTGATAATCGAAGCGGTGGAGGATGAACTTGAAGCTTTCGTTCCACCAGAAGCGTTCAGGAGTTATGCCTGAAGGCTCAGTTATAAGAAAGCCCACTTTAAGTGGGCTTTTTGTTGAGCGCTGTTCTCTGTAGGAGCTCGCTCCTACAGAGTGCCGATTCAGACGGTGATTTGGCTTTCACGATGGTCGACAAAAAACGCCTTGCCCTTGCCGATCCGGTCGGAGGCCTTGGGCATGTTAGCGGCCTGGGTGTCTTGCGCATCGACGTACCAGTAGCAATGGCTGACAGCGCGGGTAATACCCACATAGGCCAGCCGCAGGATCTCGTCCTTCTGGGCGTTGTCGTAGGGTTCGCTGTCACCGGCCTTGCCCAGGCCCGCCATCCGGTACACCTGATTCTTGTAAGGCGAACAGGTCAGGTGCTGGCAGTCGCCCAGCAGGAACACCGCATCGGCCTGGAGGCCCTTGGCGCTGTGATAGGTCAGTTGCTTGAGCCTGCGAGCCTCATGCGGCAAGCTCGAATCAACATTAACTACCGACTGAATATGCTCTTCTATCAATGACTTATCGCTGCTTTTTCGATAAAGCATCAAGATCGAATCACCCTTTCGGTAATGCTCCATCAGGCGCCGGGCCATGCCTTGGTCATCACGATCGAGCACGTTCACCGGCAGCAATGCCTTGGGTTCGCCGCTGGCCTTGGCTTTCTTCCCGGCAATCGCCGGTGCAGCGCGCACGATGTGCTCGGCGGCATCGATGATGTGCTGGTGGCTGCGGTAGTTGTCGCTGAGCATGACCTTGGTGGTGCTCGGCGACGGGAACTCCTTGTTGAACTCCATGAAGTAGGTCGGCGAACTGCCGCGCCATCCATAGATGGATTGCCAGTCATCGCCCACACAAAGCAGCGAGGAACGCTGGGCTCCACGTCCTACGTGCATGGCCGGTCCGCGACTGCGAATCTCTGCCAGGCTGGCCCTGATCCAGGAGACGATTTGCGGCGAGACATCCTGAAATTCGTCGATCATCAGGTGCGACAGCGGCCGCAGCAGTTCATCGCCGAGCAGTTTGAGGTTCTCCGGCGAATGCTCGCTGAACAGGGCAAACATCCGGTTGTAGGTCATGATCGGCGGTTTCTGATCGAGCAAGTGATCTTCCAGCGCTCGCCAGAAAAGGCTCAAGGCCTCGAAGAAGAATCGGTCGGGATCGTCCTTGGCGAAACTCATCTGGCCCACAGCGCCCGGCACATCCAGCCCGAGGTTTTCGATGAACCCGGCAGCGGCGACAAAGCAATCGAGCAACGGCGCAGAAGCGAGCTCGCCCTTGACCTTGTAATCGAAGCCCGGCCCGGCGCTGGCATCACCGGCAAGTGAGGCCAAAACACGTTTTGATGATTCGTAACTATCGAGCCATATCAATGGCTTACGGCAGAAAGCTTGAAACAGGGTGCGCTTTACTGCCCACTCTGCGCGCACCGTCAGCTTGGCGTTTGGCCGCGTGACCTGCGGGTTTTCCCGAGGGTCGAACCCCAGCACCACCCAGGCATCCAGGGACGGGATGTAGCCGTGACAATGGAATGTCGAACCGTTGATATCGAAGGACTGCCGATTCGGTTCGATACCCTTGATCGGCCAGGCACTGGCCCGAAACCACAGGTCTTCAATGACGTCGCACAGTTCTTCATCGCGTTTGGCCGCCAGTTCGGTAACGCCCATGCGTTTCTGCACATCCGGGTGGTCCCGCTCCAGCTCCTTGAGTTGCAAGGCATGCCGGGACAATGGCTTGATCAATTCACGAAAACGCTCATCGTCGCGGTGCAGGCGGTGATAGCAGGCGTTGAGCTGTTGGCGTTGGGCGTCGTTGATCCGCAGATCGAACGGGTTGCTGTCGACCTCCTCGTCACCTTGTGCAGACCGCAGGCTGAGGTTCTCGAAAGCCTGCAAACGCTCGAAACCTGGAAGACTGCGCACCATCGGCAGGATCCGCGAGTGAAAGGTGCGCACCAGATCCCGCGCCTCCTTGAAACTGATTGCGCGACCCCAGAGCGCAAACAGTTCGATCAGCTTGTTGATGAAATCCTTGCGCGACTCACGGGTGAAGGTCACCACCGTCATCGAACTCAGCTCGAAGCCCAGGTAATGGCTCAGCAGCAGGATACGCAGCACCAGCGTGGTCGATTTGCCCGCACCGGCACCGGCGATCACCGAGGTGGACGGCGTGTCGCTGAAGATCATTTTCCACTGGGCGGCGCTGGGTTGGGCATGGGCTGGCAACAATCGGGCGACATCTGCCTTCATGCGCTTCTTCAATTCAGCGTTCAATGGCAGGCGCCAATCGTCGAACAACAGGTCATCGACATTCGGTGGCCGGTGTTCAGTGGCGCGCGAGTCGCGGATCAGCAGGACCTGTCGACCCTCCTCCAGTCCTTCGAGCTTGCCTTCCTTGTAGCCGTAATCGACCCCGGCGCTATGGCCACTGCGAAAACCGTCAGCCTGGCCGTGCAACCACGATGCTCGGTGCTGGGCATGCAGGCGGGTCAGGCTGTAACCGAAGAATCGGGCGAGCAATCGCTTGATCAACGGCATCTCGGCCAAGGGACGAAGTTCAGGAGGAAGATCGGGGGTGTGTTGCGGCACGCGGGCTGACTCCAGGGTGTGAGGCTGTTGAGCGCTATGGTGTCTGCATTTGCCGTCGAGTTCTAGTCAATTGCTTATCACTCATTGGCTTATGCGATGAAGTGAAGGTTGAATGAGAAAATTTCGAGGTAGTTTTATATCAATCGATTCGATTGGAATGCTGCATTTTTTACGCTTTTTATCGATTGTTGCCTGTTGGATGATGGCCGTCATCACTCACCGGTCTCGCTTCGTGGCCCAGGCGCTTCGCCCCATGACGAACCTTTTCTGGAGACGATCATGCTTGAACTCAGACCTTTCAACTCGCTCGGCGGCGCTCACCACGGCTGGCTGGATGCGCACCATCATTTTTCGTTCGCCGAGTACTACGATCCCAAGCGCATGAACTGGGGCAACCTGCGGGTCTGGAATGACGACGTGATCGCCCCCGGCACCGGTTTCCCACAACACCCACACCGGGACATGGAAATCATCACCTATGTCCGCGAAGGCGCCATCACCCACCAGGACAACCTTGGCAACAAGGGCCGCACCGAAGCGGGCGATGTCCAGGTCATGAGTGCAGGCACCGGGATCGCCCACAGCGAGTACAACCTGGAAGCGACGCCGACCAGGATTTTCCAGATCTGGATCATCCCGAACGAATCCGGCCTGGCGCCGTCCTGGGGCGCCAAGCCGTTCCCGAAAGGCGAGCGCGAAGGTTTTGTCACCCTGGCCAGCGGCAAGGAAGGCGACGACCAGAGTTTGCGCATCCGCGCCGATGCCCGGCTGGTAGCCGCCAATCTGAAGGCTGGCGAGTCTGCCGAATACCATTTGGACAACGGTCGTCGTGCATACCTGGTGCCGGCCACCGGGGTCATTGAAGTCAATGGCTTGCGTGCACAAGCTCGAGATGGTGTGGCGGTTGCTGACGAGCAAGTGCTGCGGGTGACGGCCATCGAGGACAGCGAGATCGTTCTGGTGGACCTGGCCTGATCCGCTGGGCAAATCGCAAAAAAAGGGGCGACCGTGTTGGTCGCCCCTTTTTTGTTCTACCTGGGTAACTCCTGAAAGTCGTGCCCCTGTGGGAGCGAGCTTGCTCGCGATAGCGGTGTGTCAGACACATCAATGTTGAATGTACTGACGTCATCGCGAGCAAGCTCGCTCCCACAGGGTTGTGTGTTTATTTCGAGGAAATGGCCCCATCCACCAGCGTTTGCGCCTCGGCAACAAGCCGCTTGAGGTGGTCGTCACTGACGAAGCTTTCGGCGTAGATCTTGTAGATGTCTTCGGTGCCCGACGGACGCGCCGCGAACCAGCCGTTTTCGGTCATGACCTTGAGACCGCCAATGGCCTGGTCATTGCCCGGCGCGTGGCTGAGGATATTCTGGATCGGTTCGCCAGCCAGTTGGGTCGAGGTGACCTGTTGCGGCGACAACTTGCTCAGCAGTGCTTTCTGTTCCGGGTTGGCCTTGGCGTCGACCCGCACCGAGAACGGCTCACCCAGTTCATCGGTCAAGGCACGATACGCCTGGCTCGGGTCGCGACCGGTACGGGCAGTCATCTCGGCGGCCAGCAGGGCCGGAATCAAACCGTCCTTGTCGGTGCTCCAGACGCCGCCGTCCTTGCGCAGGAACGAGGCACCGGCGCTTTCTTCACCGCCGAAACCGAGGGATCCATCGAACAGGCCGTCGGCAAACCATTTGAAGCCGACCGGCACTTCGTACAGGCGACGACCCAGGCGCCTGGCCACGCGATCGATCAAGCCGCTGCTGACCACGGTTTTACCCACGGCGGCATCGGCGCGCCATTGCGGCCGGTTCTGGAACAGATAGTCGATGGAAACGGCGAGGTAGTTGTTCGGCGCAAGCAAACCGCCGGACGGCGTGACGATGCCATGACGGTCGTGGTCCGGATCGCAGGCAAACGCCACGTCGAAACGTTCTTTCAGGCCGATCAGGCCTTGCATGGCGTGGCCGGACGATGGGTCCATGCGGATCTGGCCGTCCCAGTCGACGGTCATGAAACGGAAGGTCGGGTCGACCTCTTTGTTCACCACATCCAGGTCCAGACGATAATGCTCGGCAATCGCCGACCAGTAGCGCACCCCCGCTCCACCCAGCGGATCGACACCCAGGCGTAGCTTGGCATCGCGGATGGCGTCGAAGTCGATCACGTTGATCAGGTCGGCGACATAGGTGTTGAGGTAATCGTGACGATGGGTGGTGCTGGCCTTCAATGCCTGCTCGTAGCCGATGCGCTTGACGCCAGCGAGCTTGTTGGCCAGCAGTTCGTTGGCTTTGGCTTCGATCCACTTGGTGATGTGGGTATCGGCCGGACCACCGTTGGTTGGGTTGTACTTGTAGCCACCGCTTTGTGGCGGGTTGTGGGAAGGCGTGATGACAATGCCGTCCGCCAGGCCGGTGGTGCGACCACGGTTGTAGCAGAGGATCGCATGGGAAATGGCCGGGGTCGGCGTGTACTCGTCGCCAGCGGCGATCATCACGGTCACGCCGTTGGCCGCCAGTACTTCGAGGGCGCTGGCGCCGGCCGGCGTGGACAGCGCGTGGGTGTCGATGCCGACAAACAGCGGGCCATCGATGCCTTGAGCTTCGCGATACAGGCAGATCGCCTGGCTGATCGCCAGCACGTGCCATTCGTTGAAACTCAAGTCGAACGAGCTGCCGCGGTGCCCGGACGTGCCGAAAGCAACGCGCTGGGTCGAAATAGCGGCATCAGGCTGGCCGGTGTAATAGGCCGTTACCAGTCGCGGGATATCGACCAACAATTCTGCCGGTGCCGGTTTACCCGCAAAAGGACTGAGTGTCATGCAAAACCTCTGGAATAGAGTGGTTCAGGAATTGGGTCGCAGTTTACTGGCAGTTCGTCCGCAACGCGATGGGATCGATCCAATAGAATGAAGGGTGTTATTTTTTGTCTCATCACTCACTCGATTGATTCCAGACGCAGCGCATCCCCCAACAAGCCCAGTGCGGCAGCCAGGTTGTGATCACCGCCGAAGGTATGACTCAAACGCAAATGCTGCCCGTGCAGACCGTGGAGGCTGAACAGTTCCCCCGGCGCGATGACCACTTGATGCGCCAGCAGGCGCTGGAACACACGACGTACGTTGACCCGACGCAAGGAGCGCACCCAGATCGTTGCACCGCCTTGCGGCTCGACGAAATGCAAGGCATCACCCAATCGCTCCTGCAACAACTGGGTCATTTGACTCTTGCGTTCCTTGAGCAGCCGGCGCAGCACCAGCAGGTGTTGATCGATGCGACCGCTGCTGTACAAGCGGGCGATGGCTTTCTGGCGAATCGGCGAGAGACGAAAGGAGCGCAGCAGAAAGTGCCGTTGCAGCTCAGCGCTCAAATGCCTTGAAAGCAGGTAGCCGTAGGGCGCTTCCGGACCGATGATTTTCTCGAACGTGGAAAACACCATCAGCCGTTCAGGGTCCAGCAAGTCGCGAAAGCGCACACCTGCAAGGTCGAATCCGAGTTCGCCATAACAGTCGTTTTCCAGCACCCAACTGTCATGCGCGGCCAACAGCCGGGCAATGGCTTGCCTGTTTTCGTCAGACGCCAGGCTGCCACGGGGCATGTTCAGGGCCGACGACAGCATCACCAGCATTACCGGTTCGGTATCCAGCAGCGTTTTGAGCCGCTGCGTATCCAGGCAACCGTCGGCTTGTACGGGCAACTCGATCACCCGCACGCAGGCGGCTTGAAACAGACGCAGGATCGTCCAGTCGCACGGCGATTCGACCACCACGGTGGCATCCTTCAAGCCCAGCACGGCGATCAGGATTTCCAGTACACCGCGAAGGTCGGCGCCGATGTAGACATCATCGGCATGCCAGTAACGCATCGGAGACGTGGTGTAGCGTGCAGCCAGGGCGGTGCGCAATTCGAGCTCGCCACAGGGTTGCGAAGACGACTGCGGCTGTCGAGGATACTGGCGCAGCAATTCTCGCTCCAGCAGCAACAAAGGACTGTCGAGTGGCTGCAGCAGCGCCGGTTCATCGGCGCTCAGGACCAGCATCCCCGGACGCCTGGCATTGACGTAGACGGCTTCCAGCAGGTCGCTGCCGCTGTCCAGCAGGCTGATTGAGGACACCGGCAACGCGTAGTAACCGGACTTGGCCACCGAATAGACGCGCCCCTCTTTCTCCAGCAGTGAATAAGCGTACTGAATGGTCGAGATCGACACATTGAGGCGCTCCGCCAGATGCCGCAGCGACGGCAGGCGGATGGGCGAATCCCCTTCAGATTCGTTGATCAGGCTGTCCAGGTATCGATAAACCGCCTGATAGGCGAAATCCGTTTCTCGTGGACCTTTCATGGATGAAGGCCGGCCGCACTGGCTGAAAATCCGCCCACGTTCAGTGACCCGCCGACCATTCATCCACCAACGTGATATCAGCGCCAGGATCGCCCAGCGCATTTTGCAGCGCGCCCGTCTGGATCAGTGCTTGAGGCGCCCTGCCAGCGCTTCCTGGCGCCCACTCCATGCGATAAAGCCGGCCAATCAGGCTGACGGGCAATCCGCTGACATCCATCATCCATTGCATGATCTGTTCGGCGACCGGGTGCCCCTGCATGGCCCGGTGCAACTCGGGCATGGCCACCAACATGCCCGGATGGCACTGACGCAGAAAACGCTCGAGCCCTGCACCTCTTTCGATAAAAGGCGCAAAAAGCAGGCACACCAGTTGTGCTTCGCTCAGGCCCAGGTTCCTTTGCGCCTCGGCCGCCGCCCGGGCGCGCCGCTCGTTCAGTGTCGCCGGGTTGCCGAAGAGCTCGATGGCCTGCTCGCACAAACGCTCAGGCAAGTGCTTGCGGCGCATCATCACCAAGGCGCGTTGCAGGTATTGCGCAACGCCGGACTCGTAATCRCGACCCTGCACGAAGCTCGCCTGCAACCCCCGCACGTGCGCCGAGATCGACGGGCTGACGAATTCGTTGTCACTGATCTGCGCGAACAGTTCGTCAGGCTGGAATCGGAGAAACTCCGTCAGCAATGGCCAGCGCTCTTCCAGGTTACTGACCAGCAGGTCGTGAATATCGATGCAGGCCGTACGACGACAGGTCTCAAAGCGCTCTTGTGGACGCCATCGGGCCTGGCCGTAATCGGCGTAGAACGCGTGATAGCAGTCGCTGCCCAGTTCATCGAGCAGTGCAAACAACCCCGAAAAACCGGCCTCGCCCCCGTATGAAGGCGTGAGCCCTGCCTTGGTGGCGGCACGTTTCAAACCGTCGATGAACTGCTTTTGCTGACGCAACGTATCACCGATCAGCAAGGCGTCTACACCACCGTCCCAGCGGGCGATTTGTCCGTAGAACTCTCCCGTGGCCAGATAACCGTCATCCCACAGGTCGAACCCGCCGCGCCACGCCCGGCGATGGCCGATCATCAACAGGTTCAGGCGGCTGGACTCGCGACCGGCGTCGGAGATCGGCGCCAGGTGGTTGAACGGCAAGACTTCGCGATCATCGACCATCAACACCTCGACCCGGGGATCGTCATAGACAAACAATGCGCTGTTGGTCCGGTGCATGTTCTCCACGGCCGCGCAGCTTGCCCCGTTCAACCGCAACGAGGCGATGCGCAACTGGAATGTCGCCGGCGCCCGCGTGGCGATGATCAACTGCGCGGCACGCAACAATGCCAGGGTGTAGCAGTTGTCACGGGCCCCGGACTGGATCGCCAACACCTTGTAATCGCCAATGCGCTCCATGCCCCCCGCCGCTACCGCCAGGCGCTGAATCAACAATTGCAATGCGGTGCGTTCGGCACGGGAGAAAAACCCCAGCAATCGCTGCAGCACTTGTTGATAGACATAGTTCATCGCTTGGTCATGGATGCTGGTCATCTTTATTTACCTGATACTCGTAAGTTCAATATCGCGCAGACAGCAAATCCCGTTGGACTGTCTGCACGTATGGAGTCATGGACTTTATTGCCAAATGCTAGCACTTGAATTTTCTGGTGATCATTTGCAACGTTCGCAGCGCCCCCTCGGTTTAACGACGCAGGTGAAGCTGTAGTGCCCAGCCGGCAAGGGTTTTCTCGATTTAAATCGCAGTCCTAGGAAACGTCCGACAATGTCCCACAGACACTTAACACAAGAAATAAAGAAGGAAGTTGTCGCTGTCTTTTTGGCAACTACACAACAACACGCTAGTTTGGAGATGTGCACCGACGGCGCACATTGAAAAGATTCAGCCTGACACCCAGTCATGACTCATTCCTTGAGATGAAAGTAATCATTCAATTATCAGGGCTTAGTGGCTGATTAGAAGCTACAGATTACGAGCAAAAACCAGTTCAGTTGCTGGGCTGGCCTGCGGGTCGACGGCTTTTTGGGGAGGGGGGGACTGAAACGAAAGAGTCCGCATGGGCACGGACTCTTGGATTGGCTATTACGGCGATTGTTATGCCGGTTCGACCTGCAGCGCCACCCTTTCGCGACACGGGCATTCGTCCATGTAGCGGTGCGCTTCGACAAACTCGGCAAACGGGAAGACCCGAGTCTTGAGCGGCAGCAGAACGCGGTCGGCAGTCATCTGATTGATGTCGCGCAAGGCACGTTGCAGTGCGACCTGGTCCTGGGTGATGCCCAGTTCCGGCTTGCCAGTGAAGTTGCCGATGCAGTGTACGAAGAACTGAATGTTTTTCTGGAACGCTGCGCAGGCCGGGAAAGGCGTCTGGTTGCCGCCTTGCAGGCCGTACAACACCAGGCTGCCGCGAGGTGCCAACACATCGCCAAGCAACGACATCTGCGGGCCGCCCAAACCATCGAATACCACATCCACGCCGCGGTTATCGGTGATCTTGTTGATTCGTACCAGCAGATCTTCTTCCTCGGTGACGATGACTTTCTCGGCACCCAGCGACAGCAGATACTCACGCTCGTCTGCTGACTTGGTCGCGGCGATCACTCGAACACCCAAGGCCTTGCCCAGTTGTACAAACGAAGGTCCGGCGCAATGACTGGCGTCGGTCACCAGGGCAAACTGCCCGGGTTTGACCCGTGCCAGATCCGCATAAGCGAAATAGGCAATCAACAACGGCGTGTAGTGCACGCTGGCTTCAATCGGGCTGAGCACATCCGGGTAGCGGGTCAGTGCCGAGCGCGGCAGAACGATCAGCTCGCCGTAGACCGGGTAATCGTTCGGGCTTTCGGCCGGGAAACTGGCAACCTTGTCACCGATGGCCAGGTCTTCCACGCCATCGCCGACGGCGGTGACGATACCGGCCATTTCATGACCAAGGCCTGAAGGCAGGCGAGCATGGGACGAGGCCAGGTTCTGGCGCCAAAGAATGTCATACCAACTGATGCCGATCGCTTCGACGCGCACCTGCACTTCGCCCGGTGCAGGCAGAGCCGCCGCATGCTCTTCGCATTTGAGCACCTCGGCTGGACCAAACTTGTGAAAACGGATCGTGCGGGACATCGCAAACCTCGCCAATTGAACCTCTAATGCCTTGAACTCTAGCTGGGCTTTCAACCCAASACYATCWGTGGCTATTAATAGTCGACATGCCTGTCATTGATTCCGCAGCGGCGGCAATTTCGTGAAATGTTGTAGGAAACTGGAGCCGCTTTTGCAGGAAATCTGAATTACCCGGTGCAGAGTACCAGCCTTTCCCCGTAATATTCCTGCTGGCCATTGTTCTCATATGGCCGCTCACGTCAAGTTTGCTGACTCTGCCAGGACTCCAGATGAATCGTAATGACCTGCGTCGTGTCGACCTGAACCTGTTGATCGTTTTCGAAACATTGATGCACGAACGCAGCGTGACCCGTGCTGCGGAAAAACTGTTCCTCGGCCAGCCGGCCATCAGTGCGGCGCTCTCGCGCCTGCGCGGCTTGTTCGATGATCCTTTGTTTGTGCGTACCGGCCGCAGCATGGAGCCGTCCGCCCGGGCGATCGAAATTTTCGCCCTGCTGTCGCCGGCACTGGATTCGATTTCCACGGCCGTCAGCCGTGCGGCCGAGTTCGATCCTGCCACAAGTACCGCCGTGTTCCGCATCGGCCTTTCGGACGATGTCGAGTTCGCCTTGCTGCCCATGCTGCTCAAGCGCCTGCGTGCCGAATCGCCGGGGATTGTGCTGGTGGTGCGCAGGGTCAACTACATCCTGATGCCGGGGATGCTGGCGTCCGGGGAAATTTCCATCGGCGTCAGCTACACCACCGACCTGCCGGCCAATGCCAAGCGCAAAGTATTGCGCCGCAGCCAGCCGAAGCTGTTGCGTGCCGACACCGTCCCGGGGCCGTTGAGCCTGGATGACTACTGCGCTCGCCCCCATGCACTGGTGTCGTTCGCCGGCGACCTCAGCGGTTTTATCGATGAAGAACTGGAAAAACTCGGGCGCAAACGTCATGTGGTGCTCGCCGTGCCGCAGTTCAACGGGTTGAGCACCCTGCTCGCGGGCACCGACATCGTGGCTAYGGTGCCGGACTACACGGCCGATGCACTGACGGCGGCTGGCGGTGTACGGGCAGAGGACCCGCCGTTGCCGGTGCGCAGCTTTGAACTGCATATGGCCTGGCGCGGGTCGCAGGATAACGATCCGGGAGAGCGCTGGCTGCGGTCGCGGATTCAGATGTTCTTTGGCGACCCTGAGAGTCTTTGAAAGGGGGCTGGCGCCTTATTATTCAAGGTGCGTAAGCTGGATTTAGCGCCATACAAAAGTCCACTGCTTCCGATCAATGACCCGGGCTACCCCAGCGCCTCTTTTGGGGGCGTTATTGGGGGCAAACACTGTGTACTAAAAAAGTTGCCCCCAACATAGAGACCCCAAGAATACACTAGCGGCGAGTGGCTGAGATTTGGGCAACTGACGGAATGACGTGCACGCTACAAACACTTAATCTGCTGACTGGCATGTATCGTCAAGGGGCTACCAATGTCGTTTGATCTCCACCACCTCCTGCTTGTATTCACCGCCTACATCGTGGGAGCAGCAAGCCCTGGCCCCAGCAACATGCGCATCATGGGCGTAGCCATGCACCAGGGCAGAAAACCTGCGCTTGTGCTGGCAGCAGGTGTAATCAGTGGTTCTTTTTTCTGGGGATCGATGGCCGCCACGGGCGTATCAGCCATTCTGGCCCAATACGCGCAGGCGCTCTTCGCCCTCAAAATAGTCGGAGGGATTTACCTGCTTTTCCTCGCCATCAAAGCTGGCCGCTCCGCCCTCAACCCTGACGAGCGCCTTCAAAAAGAACTGGCTGGCGCACCAACGGTTTCGGGCTTTGGCCTTTACCGGCGCGGCCTGCTTATGCACCTCACAAACCCGAAAGCGCTGCTGGGTTGGATCGCAACCATGACCCTGGGGCTGGGGCCACACGCGACGCCTGGAACAATTGTGATTATCCTGGCTGGCTGCGCCGTACTGAGCGTCACTATCTTCTGCAGCTATGCGATCATCTTCTCCACTGCACCGATGATTCGAGGTTATCGCCGGGCACGCCGATGGATCGAAGGCGCCCTGGGGTTAGTCTTCGGCGCCGCGGGTATAAAGCTGCTGTTCTCAYGCGCTTGAATCCATGACATCGCTCGCGGTTTGTCTGGAGTGCGCCGTGCTACGTCCTAAGTTCGAAAACCATCCACCAACTGCTTGAGTCGCGTGGCTTGTCGCTCAAGCTCGTCATAGGCAAGCAAGGTAGCCTGGAGATTTTCCACGCCTTCCTGGTTGAGGGTTTTGATCTTGGTGATGTCAACGTTTAACGAATCTATGACCGCAGTCTGCTCTTCCGTGGCAGTCGCCACCGACTGATTGATGCCGTCAATGTCGCCGATGCGCTGAGTGACACTGCCCAGTCGCTCACTTGCCTGGTTGGCGATAATCACGCCGTCCTGACTGTAGCGCTCACTCTCTCTCATAGTGGAGACCGCCTCACGGGCGCCCACCTGAAGCTCTTCAATCATCGTGTGGATTTCCTGGGCTGACGTCTGAGTACGGTACGCCTGGCTACGAACCTCGTCGGCTACCACGGCAAAACCACGACCGGCCCCGCCCGCCCGTGCAGCTTCGATGAACGCTGCTTGCCGTGATTTTGCTCATTTCTTCAAGGTGGTTTTCAAKATTGCTGCGGATGGTTTTGCACTGGATCGAATCGTTGTACAGCGTAAAGAGGGTAAACGCAGCGACAACAACGAGCGACGCAGCAAGCAGTACCTTATGACTGAACTTCAGGTTGGCAATCATCCTGTTTTTCCGAAGGCCGGGAGTGTTGTAGTTGTTATTCGATACCAAGATGCGTCGATGATTGCTCGATGACGGCCAACTCTGGATAGGCTGCCAGTTTCTCGATATGCAGTTCAGTACTCTCCAACCGGCGTTCAGTGAGTGAGCGGAAATGCTCCATATCCCGGCAGCGCATGCGCAGACAGTAATCCAGCGCACCACTGATGAGCTGACACTCAATGACCTGCGAGCAAGCACCGACTAAAGCTTAAAACACCTTTTGCGCGCTGCCCCCCTTACCCTCAGCCAATCCAACCAGCACCAGCACCAGCACCAGCAGAGATATACCAGGAGAGAGCTTGCGCGCGTCGATGAAGGCACCGTAACCGCGAATGATCCCGAGCCTTTCCAGCTTACGTACACGTTGCTGGCAAGGGCTCTCACTCAAGTGCACAAGTGAGGCGAGCTTTTTATAAGTGATGCGCCCGCTGTGGCGCAGCACATCAATAATTGCCTCGTCGACACGCCCCAAAGTTTCAAAAGTCCCCAGGGCCTTACTTCCAGTCTTCATAGGGAAGGTTTTTCACTTCAGTCCATTGGACAGAAATTGCTGTAGACGCTCGCTGCGCGGGTTATCCAGAATTTCTGGCCCGCCCTGCTCTTCGACAAGGCCTTGATGAAGAAACAACAGTTGGTTCGAAACCTTGCGGGCAAAACCCATTTCATGGGTCACCATGATCATGGTCCGACCTTCTTCAGCAAGCCCTTGGATGACTTTGAGCACTTCGCCCACCACTTCAGGGTCGAGTGCCGATGTAGGTTCGTCGAACAGCATGACTTCAGGCTCCATCGCGAGTGCACGAGCAATGGCTACCCGTTGCTGTTGACCACCTGAGAGAAACGCAGGGAATTGATCGGCAACACGGGCTGGCAACCCTACTTTTTCCAAATATCGCCGGGCACGATCTTCCGCGTCTTTTTTGCTGACACCCAGCACGCGGCGCGGAGCAATGGTGATGTTGTCCAACACGGTCATGTGGCCCCATAGGTTGAAGTGCTGGAACACCATGGCCAGGCGGGTGCGCAATCGTTGCAGCTCACGGTCATCCGCCACGCGCAGTCCCAAATGGTTTTTAACCATGCAAATYGGCTTGCCATCCAGACTCATGGCGCCGTCGTTGGGCGTTTCGAGGAAATTTATGCAACGCAGGAAAGTGCTTTTTCCGGAACCACTGGCGCCAATCAGGCTGATCACGTCGCCGGTTTTGGCGTGCAGGGAAACGCCCTTGAGTACTTCATGGTTACCGTAACTTTTGTGTAGCCCGTCAACAGTCAATTTGTACATGTTCGCAATCATCCTCTACAGCGGATCGGGAGCATCAATGTCAGATAAAAGGCTCAGTGAGCCGGACCCAGAAAAGCCAGCCAATGACGCTCGGCGATTCGAAACACGCCGACCAGCGCAAAGGTCACCGCCAGGTAAATCAGTGCGGCAATCCCGAACGATTGAAAGGTCAAAAAGGTCGCTGAATTCGCGTCACGCGCGACTTTGAGAATGTCCGGCACAGTCGCGGTGAACGCCACCGTGGTCGAGTGCAGCATCAGGATGACTTCGTTGCTGTAATACGGCAGCGAGCGACGCAAGGCTGACGGCATGATCACAAAGGCATAGAGCTTCCAACCTGAGAGGCCGTAAGCTTTCGCAGCCTCAACCTCGCCATGGGCAATGTTGCGAATAGCACCAGCAAATATCTCTGTGGTGTAGGCGCAAGTATTCAGGGCGAAGGCCAGGATGGTGCAGTTCATCGCATCACGAAAGAACGCATCAAGCGCAGGCTGCGCACGTATTGCAGCCAAGCTATAGATACCGGTGTAGCAGATCAGCAACTGGATATAGAGCGGCGTCCCTCTGAACAGGTAGGTGTAAAACTGCACCGGCCAGCGCACATAAAACCTGGGCGACACTCGAGCGATGGACAGTGGAATCGACACGATAAAGCCGATGAACAGTGAGGCACTGAGCAACCACAACGTCATGGCCAGACCGGTTATCTGCTGACCATCGCTGAAGAAGAAAGGCCTCCAATACTCCTGCAAAAGCTCGATCATCGCACCGCCTCCCGTGAACCCACCGCGTAGCGCCGCTCAAGTAAGCGCAGGACAAGATTTGAAAGGCTGGTGATGACGAGGTACGTCAATGCAGCCAGCACCAGAAAGAAGAATAATTGGTAGGTGCTTTTCCCCGCATCCTGGGCGGCTTTCACCAAGTCAGCCAGACCGATGATCGACACCAGCGCGGTGGCTTTTAGAATCACCATCCAGTTGTTGCCAAGCCCCGGCAAAGCGAACCGCATCATTTGCGGGAACATCACGAAGCGAAAACGCTGAGTACGACTTAACCCATAAGCAGTAGCGGCTTCGACCTGACCACGGGGCACTGCCAGCATTGCGCCACGGAACGTTTCGGTGAAATAAGCGCCGTAGATGAATCCAAGGGTGATAATCCCGGCGACAAAGGGGTTGATCTCGATGTACTCCCAACCCAGAGCGACTGTGAGGACCGTCAGCCAGGTTTGCAGGCTGTAGAAAATCAATAACATCAGTACAAGATCCGGCACCCCCCGAATCAGTGTGGTGTAGAGCTGCGCTGGCAAACGCAGCAGCTTGAGGCTGGAAAGTTTGGCGCTGGCCCCGATCAGCCCCAGCAGTACGCTGAGCGCAAGGGAAGACAGGGACAGCTTGACGGTCATCCAGGCGCCTTCGAGCAGTAAAGGACCGAACCCTTTCAGGCTGAATGCAGAGAATCCCAGCGCGCCTAATAGTGTTTCGAACATGATCAACAACCTATAGCGATAAGCGCCCATCCTGCGGACGAGCGCCGGGTGGTTATTTGCCGCTGTAAAGATTCAGATCGCCGAAATGTTGCTTCTGGATCGAATCATAGGTGCCATCTTCGTGTAAGGCCCGGATCGTTTTATCCAGCACCGCCTTGAGCTCTGCATTGTCTTTGGCGATGCCGATGGCTGTTTTGGAGGGAAGATAGGGGCTCTCAACGGACCGGCTGATTTCGTAATCAGCGCCCTGCGGCGAGCTGATAAAACCCAACTGAGCTTGCAACGTGTCCTGGAGGGATGCATCCAGCCGTCCCGCTACAAGGTCGTAATACACCTGATCCTGGTTCTGATAGGACTGAGTTTTTACGCCGGCTTTGTCCAGAACGGCTTTTGCGTAGGCTTCCTGGATGCTGCCCTGAAAGTAACCGACCGTTTTGCCTTTGAGTGATGCCGCATTTTCGCTCAGGCCCGAACCTTTCTTGAACACATAGGAGGTGAATCCGGAAAACAGCTCATTTGAAAAGTCGATGGCTTTTTCGCGCGCGGGGGTCACGGTCATGGATGAGAGAATGCCGTCAAACTTGCCGGCTTTGAGGCCTGGTATCAGGCCATCAAAATCGCTTTCAACCCATATGCATTTGGCTTGCAGCTTCGCACAAATCGCGTTGCCCAAATCAATATCAAATCCTTTGAGGCTGCCATCAGCCGCCTTGGACTCAAACGGCGCGTAGTTAGCGTCCACGCCAAAACGCAACGTGGTGTATTCCTTGGCCGACACTGCGTTCGTGCACAACGCAAAGAGCATTATCAAATACAGTTTTCTTAGCGAAATCATAAGTACATCCCTAGATTTTGTAGTTGGATTTAAGGGCAGTAAACATCTGATAGCGTTGAAACGTTACTTTCATTGTTATTGGCTGAAGCCATCGCCTCGCCTTAAACACTACCTGAGTGCCGCGACTTAACGAATATGGCAAATTGATCGATATCACGAGCAAAATGCTCGCCGCTCAAGCAGACACCAACTTCATCATCAACAAACCACTGACAATCAAAGTGGCGGCCACAACGCGCAGCAGACTGGCAGGTTCATCCAGGAAAAACATACCCGCTGCGAATGCTCCCACCGCGCCAATACCGGTCCAGATAGTGTACGCCGTGCCCAGCGGCAAGCTTTTCATAGAGAACGAGAGCAGCGCAAAACTGGCTATCACTGTAATAAATGTAATAACCGTCGGTACTAATCGCGTAAAACCCTCCGACTGTTTCATCGAAAACGCCCAGATAACTTCAAGTATTCCCGCAATGATCAAACTTACCCAAGCCACAAGCCTCTCCCAAAACGCAAGCGAACAGACGATTGGCCTTTAATAGGGCTAACCTGTTAACTTGCTTAAAAAGACCCCCGCAAGCACGGGGGTAAAGACGGGTTGACCAAACCCTGGTTGCGTGACGCCTGTATTTAAATCACCTGAATGTTGCATCCAGCGCGAACGTAATATCCTTGATCAAGTCTTCCGGATCTTCCAGCCCGACTGAAAAACGCAAATGACCGTATTTACGGAACTCTTCGGGATACTTGTCAAAGCCACCCCGACCTTCTGCGCCCACATGCACAATCAGCGATTCGTCATGCCCTAATGAAACGGCCGAAGTGATGATGCGCAGATTCGAAACAAACCGGTTCTGCGTATCAGGGTCGCCCTTCACCGCGAAGGCCATCACCGCCCCATATCCCTTGCCTGCAAATTGCCGGCGCGCCAACTCATGCTGCGGGTGTGAAGGCAATCCAGGGTAGTAGACGTAAGCAATACGATCATCGGCATCAAGAAACTGAGCCAGTTTTTCAGCTGTGTTCAACAGTTGCTTCAGACGCAGGGGCAGCGTGACGGAACCGCGCATGATCATCCACGCATTGAAGGGAGAAATCGTCGCACCAAGATCAACCAACGCATCATTTTTGATCTTGTTGATCAGCTGATTGGAGCCGATCACAACGCCGCCCATGGCATCGCCATGGCCATTGATGTACTTGGTCAATGAGTGAACGACGAAGTCGACACCGTGCTCACTCGCACGAAAGAATGGAGGTGGGGTGAACGTTGCATCTACTGAGATCAATGCGCCGTGCGCATGGGCAATCTCAGCCAGCGCTGCAATATCTGCGATTTTGGTAGTCGGGTTGGCGATCGTTTCGGTATGGATCAGTTTAGTGTTGGGTCGGATGGCTTGACGGACCGATTCCAGATCACCGACGTCTACAAACGTCGCTTCGATCCCGTAACGTTCGGGCAGGAGTTCTGCGAAGAGTCGCCAAACGGCTTGGTAGGTGATGTCGCTGACGATGACGTGGTCGCCACTTTTCAAGAAAGAAAAAAACACCGAATGCAACGCGGCGACACCGGTAGCGAATACCACTGCATCTTCACAACCCTCGAGGGCTGCGAGTTTCTTCTCCAGACAAACCTGGTTATGGCCTTGATTTCGCGTATACACAAGGCCGTCTGGACTCGACCAGTCCATGGTTGCCGGATCTTCGGGCAAGAGATAGGAGTTAGCCATTACCAATGGAGTACGGACGGCACCGCTGGTGACATCCGCGACATTCCCGCCATGAACTGCCAGCGTCGCTGCAGATAATGTTGATAGGTTGTGCTTATCGGGACGCATGTCGATTCCTCTGATTTTATTGTTGTGTCATTCGTCGTGAACTCGAACGATTTGTTTAGCTTCCACTCACACCGTTAATGCAAATAACCTTGGGTTGCGTCATATCTTCGTAGGCGAAACGCACACCTTCACGCCCCATGCTCCCGCTG
>NZ_JBFUHY010000027.1:0-59219 GCF_056402155.1 Pseudomonas sp. P4_C1 | reverse complement strand
TGACTGTAAGGCCCTCATCGCGAGCAGGCTCACTCCTACAGTTTTTAATGCGTGTACCCCGTCATTTTCGCTAGTCCCATTGGACGATGTTGCCCCTCCCCGAACCCGTTTGAATAGGCCCTACATAAAGTCTCCCCCGGCAATCGCCGAAGGGTGGCACCGCCTGAGAAAAACGAGGAGTGCATCCATGGATATCCGCGGTCTGGGTTACGTCACCCTGTTGTCCAGCGACCTGGCGCAATGGCGCCATTACGCAAGCCAGGTGCTGGGCATGATGGTCATCGGCAACGTTGACGACGGCCACCTGTACCTGAAGATGGACGAGCGCCACCACCGCATCCTGGTGCAGAAGAACGCCGAGAACGGCTTCGGTGCCTGTGGCTGGGAGGTGGCCGGCAAGGCGGCGCTGGAACAGGCGGTCAGCGAGCTGCAGCAAGCCGACGTGCAAGTGACCCGTGGCACCGCGGCCGAAGCGGAGCTGCGCAAGGTCCAGGAGCTGGTGCACTTCAGCGACCCGGATGGCAATCGCCACGAACTGTTCTGGGGGCCGTTGCAGGACTTCGCCCGTTTTGTCTCGCCGGTGGGCGTCAAAGGTTTCGTTACCAATGACCTCGGCATGGGCCACGTCGTCCTGCCAGCACCCGCCTTCGAACGCTGCCGCGACTTCTACGAAGAGGTGATGGGTTTTGGCCTGTCGGACCTGATGAAAGTCCGCTTCACCCCGGACCCGGCCGAGCCGCAGAAGCGCATCCACTTCCTGCACTGCAACAACGGCCGCCACCACTCGTTGGCGATTTTCGAGTGCCCGATGCCCCACGGTTGCGTGCACATGATGGTCGAGGTCAACGCGCTGGACGAAGTCGGTCGCGCCCTGGACCGCGTGCACGCCAACGGCGTGAAGCTGTCAGCCACCCTCGGCCAGCACACCAACGACCAGATGATTTCTTTCTATATCAAGACCCCGTCCGGGTTTGACCTGGAGTACGGCTGTGATGGCCTGGTGGTCGACTGGGACCGCCACACGCCGTTCGAAAGCACCGTGGTCAGCCACTGGGGCCACGACTTCAGTGTCGGTCGCCAATGAGGAACAAGACGATGGACAAGCAAATGACCACCGCCGAGATCGTCGGCCAACTGCGTGACGGCATGACCATCGGTATCGGTGGCTGGGGGCCGAGGCGCAAGCCGATGGCGCTGGTGCGCGAGATTCTGCGCTCGGACCTCAAGGAGCTGACTGTAGTTGCATACGGGGGGGCGGACGTCGGCATGCTCTGCGCGGCCGGCAAGATCAAGAAGCTGGTGTTCGCCTTCGTGTCCCTGGATTTCATTCCGCTGGAACCGTACTTCCGCAAGGCGCGCCAGGAAGCGGCGCTGGAAGTGATGGAGATCGACGAAGGCATGCTGCTGCTCGGCCTGCGCGCCGCAGCGATGAACGTGCCATTCATTCCAACCGCCGTGGGCCTGGGCACTGACGTGCTGCGCCATAACCGCCAGATCAAGTTGATTGCCTCGCCCTATGCCGATGGCAAGGACTGGGTCGCCATGCCGGCGCTCAAGCTCGACGCGGCGCTGGTCCACGTTGACCGCGCCGACAAACGCGGCGTGTGCCAGATCAGCGGTCCGGATCACTACATGGACGACCTGTTCGTGCGCGCTGCGACCCACAGCTACGTGACCTGCGATGAACTGGTCGACAGCGAGTATTTCCATCAGGACAGCGCCCACGCCCATCAAGTGTTCTGGGAACGCAACCTGACCACCGCCGTGGCCCACGTGCCGGGCGGGGCGCATCCGTCTTCCTGCGCGCCGCTGTACGGTTTCGACGTCGCGCATTTCAAGGCCTACAACGCCACGGTCCAGGCGGTCGATGGCTGGCAGGGCTACTTGCGCGACTACGTCGACTGCACCCACGAACAGTATCTGGAAAAGGTCGGCGGCCTGGCTGCGATCCGTGAACTGCCGTTGCCGATTTTCTAAGGAGCCTTTCGATGAGCACTACTGATTACAGCCTCGCCGAGTTGATGATCTGCGCGGCCTCCGAAGCCTGGCGCGAAGACGGCGAAGTATTGGCCTCCGGCATCGGCGTGATCCCGCGTCTGGCCGCTTCGCTGGCCATGTTGACCAGCAACCCGAACCTGCTGATGACCGACTCCGAAGCCTACATGGTCGCCGAGCCGGTGCCTTTGGGCGCACGCAAAGGCTATGAACCCAAGCGTGACAGCTGGATGGGGTTCTCGCGGATTTTCGACAACGTATGGGGCGGCAAGCGCCATGCGCTGGTCGGCCCGACCCAGATCGACCGTTACGGTCAGGCCAACATTTCCTGCATCGGCGACTACGCCAAACCCAAGGCGCAGATGCTCGGCGTGCGTGGTTTCCCCGGCAACTCGATCAGCCACGCCAACTCGTTCTGCGTGCCGAGCCATAACCGCCGGGTGTTCGTCGAAGGCGAGGTCGATATGGTCGCCTCGGTCGGCTACAACCCGGCCCGCTTGGCGCGCGGATGGTCGCTGGACGACATCGACATCCGCCTGATCATCACTGACCTCTGCGTGCTGGATTTCCAGGGCCCGCAGCGGCAGATGCGCATCCGTTCGCTGCACCCCGGCGTGACGGCGGCGCAAGTTCAGGACAACACCGGCTTCGAGCTGCACGTGCCGGACGATTGCCCGACCACCGCCGCCCCGACGGTCGAGCAATTGCAACTGATCCAGCGCCTGGACCCGCACAACCTGCGCGCCCTGCAACTCAAAGACAACCCGCCAGGCCAACGCTGAGCAACGCGTTGCGGAGACAAGTGATGGCTGAAGATAACGATAACAATCAGGCCGAGGTGGTGCTCTACGAAGTGCGCGGCGCGGTGGCCCTGGTCACCATGAACCGCCCCGAGTTCCACAACGCGCAGAACTCGCAGATGACCTATGCGCTGGACGCGGCGTTTCGCCGGGCCTGCGATGACGATGAAGTGAAGGTCATTGTGCTGCGTGGCGCCGGCAAGCATTTCTCCGCCGGGCATGACATCGGCACCCCGGGCCGCGACGTCGACAAGACCTTCGACCGCGCCAGCCTGTGGTACGACCATGTGAACAAACCGGGCGGCGAGTTTCTCTATGCCCGGGAGCAGGAAGTCTATCTGGGCATGTGCCGTCGCTGGCGCGAGATGCCCAAGCCGACCATCGCCATGGTCCAGGGCGCGTGCATTGCCGGTGGGCTGATGCTGGCCTGGATCTGCGACCTGATCGTCGCCAGCGAGGATGCCTACTTCGCCGATCCGGTGGTGCGCATGGGCATTCCCGGTGTGGAGTATTTCGCCCACGTGCATGAACTCAATCCGCGCATCGCCAAGGAGTTCCTGTTCCTCGGCGAGCGCATGCCGGCGCCACGGGCCTATCAGATGGGCATGCTCAATCGGGTGGTGGCTCGCGACGAGCTGGAGCAGCGGACCCTCGACATCGCCGGGCGCATCGCGCAGATGCCGCGCCTGGGCCTGCAACTGAGCAAGCAAGCGGTGAACAATGCCGAAGACCTGATGGGCAAGCGCGCAACCATGGACATGGTGTTCGGTCTGCATCACTTCGCCCATGCCCACAATGAACTGGTGTCCGGCGACCGCCTCGGCGGCTACGACGCCAAGGCCATGGCCAGTTCCCAGCGCAAAACGGGCGAGGCGTGAACATGGCGATCTCGTTGAATACCCGTTTAACGCAACTGCTCGGTTGCCGTTACCCGATCATCCAGACCGCCATGGGCTGGGTCGCCGACCCGAAACTGGTGGCGGCCACGGGCAATGCCGGTGGTTTCGGTTTTCTCGCCGGGGCGACCATCGAACCGCAGCAAATGGAAGCGGCGATTATCGAAACCCGGCGCCTGACCGATCAGCCGTTCGGGGTGAATTTCCATATGTACCAGGCCAATGCCGGCGAGATCGTCGAGCTGGTGTTGCGCCACAAAGTCCGGGCGGTCAGCTACAGCCGTTCGCCGGGCAAGCAAATGATCAGCCGTCTGAAAGATGCCGGCGTGGTGTGCATTCCCACGGTGGGCGCGCTCAAGCATGCGCAGAAAGCCGTGGAAATGGGCGCCGATGCGGTGACCGTGCAGGGCGGCGAGGGCGGGGGACACACCGGTTCCGTACCGACCTCGATGCTGCTGGATCAGGTGGTCAATGCCGTGTCGGTGCCCGTGGTGGCGGCCGGCGGTTTCAAGGACGGCAAGGGTCTGGTGTCGGCTTTGGCCTACGGCGCCGAAGGCATCGCCATGGGCACGCGTTTCCTGATGTGTGCCGACAGCCCGGTGCCCCAGGCGACCCTGGCCCGTTACCTGGCGGTCAAGGACCCGGCGGCGATCATCATCAGCCGCGCCATCGACGGCATGCCGCAACGGATGATCCGCAACGAATTGCTCAACCAGCTGGAAAGCAGCGGCGGTCTCAAGCGCCTGTTGCTGGCGTTGCAGAGTGGTCTGGCGTACCGCCGCCACACCGGCATGAGCCTGACGCAACTGCTGACCAGCGCGCTGAAGATGCGCGGCAGCGGTGAGCTGACCGCCGCGCAAAGCATCATGGCCGCCAACGCGCCGATGGTGATCCAGAAAGCCATGGTCGACGGGCAACCGGCCGCGGGCGTGTTGCCCGCCGGACAGATCGCCGCATCCATCGACAGCTTGCCCAGCTGCGCCCAATTGATTGAACAGATCGTCCGCGACGCCGAAGCGCGCCTGGGCGAACTGTGCCGCCGTGTGTCGTAAGGGGCCATGCATTGTGAAGGAAGGAAACCATGAAACCATTTAGCGTCAGCATCGAACACGGCATTGCCGAACTGGTCTTCAACCGACCACCGGTCAACGCCTTCAATTGCCAGGGCTGGGCCGATATCGCCAGCGAGATCGAGGGCCTGGGCCGCAACAGCGATGTGCGGGTGATCGTGATCCGTGCCGAAGGGCGCGGCTTCTGCGCCGGAGTCGATATCAAGGAACTGGCCGCCGACGGCAACCTGATCGTCGCGGTGAACAAGGGCAACTACGACAGCTTCAAGGCGATCCACCGTAACCCGAAACCGGTAATCGTGGCCGTGCACGGCTTCGTGCTGGGCGGCGGCATCGGCATCTGCGGCGCCGCCGACATCATCGTCGCGTCCGAGTGCGCCACCTTCGGCGTGCCGGAAGTGGATCGCGGCGCCATGGGCGGCGGTGCGCATTTGCAGCGCCTGTTCCCGGTGCAGAAAGTCCGCCACATGTACTTTACCGGCGAAGCCATCGACGCCGCCGAAGCGTACCGCCTGGGCGCGGTGGAGCGGGTGGTCAAGCGCGAAGACTTGCGCGAAGCCGCGTTGCAGATCGCCCGCACCATCGCCGCCAAGAGCCCGGGCATGATCAGCCTCGCCAAGGAAGCGCTGAGCGGCATCGAAGACGGCAATCTGGAAGACAAATACCGCTGGGAGCAGGGCTTCACCCTCGAAGCCTACCGCTCACTGGACTCTCAGGAAGCACGCGACTCGTTCGTCGAGAAACGCGATGCCCGATTCAACGGCTGAAGGCATATCCATGGACCTGACCTATACCCCGGCCCAGCAGGCCTTTCGTGCCGAGGCACGGACCTGGCTGGCGGCCAATGTACCGAGTGAACCGCTGCAATCGTTCGACACAGAACTTGGCTTTGCCCAGCACCGTGCCTGGGAAGCCAAACTCAATGAAGGCCGTTGGGGCATGGTCACCTGGCCGACCGAACTCGGCGGCCGTGGCTGCGACCTGATCGAGTGGCTGATTTTCGAAGAGGAATACTACCGTTCCGGGGCGCCGGCACGGGTCAACCAGAACGGCATCTTTCTGCTCGGCCCGACCCTGATGGAGTACGGCAGCGCAGAGCAGAAGGCGCGATTCCTGCCGCGCATGGCCACCGGTGAAGACATCTGGGCCCAGGCCTGGTCCGAGCCGGGCGCCGGTTCCGACATGGCGGCGATTCGCTCCAAGGCTGAACGGGTTGGCGACCATTACGTGATCAACGGCCAGAAAACCTGGTCGACCCGCGCGGTGTGGGCTGATTGGGCGTTCGGTATTTTCCGTACCGACGCGCAGTCCCAGCGTCATCACGGCCTGACCTTCATCCTGCTGCCGCTGGACACGCCGGGTATCACCGTACGGCCGATCCCGCAGCTCAACGGTTTGCCAGGTTTTGCCGAGATCTTCTTCGACGACGTCAAGGTGCCGGTGGAAAACGCCCTCGGTGGCGAAGGCATGGGCTGGCACGTGGCGATGTCCACCGCCGGTTTCGAGCGCGGCTTGTTGCTGCGTTCACCGGCGCGCTTCCAGGAAACCGCCAAGCGTCTGGTGCAGCTGTATCTGGCCAATCGTGAACACGCCGACCGCGACCCGGCCATCGGCGAAGCGGTGATGCGCGCCTGGCTCGATGCCGAGGCCTACACCCTGAGCACCTACATGACCGCCTCGCAACTGGTACAGGGCGGCAAGATCGGGCCGGAATCGTCGACCAACAAGATCTTCTGGTCGGAACTCGACCAGCGCATGCACGACACCGCCATGAGCATTCTCGGAATGCGTGGTGAGCTGCTGCCCGATGCCCCGGCCGCCGGTGACGTCGGCCATTGGCTGGAAGGCTTCCTGTTTGCCCAGGCCGGGCCGATCTACGCCGGCACCAACGAGATCCAGCGCAACATCATTGCCGAACGCATGCTCGGCATGCCGCGTGCCTGAGGAATAGACCATGGACTTTAGTTTCAGCCGCGACCAACTGCTGTTTCAGGACAACGTCCGCAGCTTCCTGATCAACGAAGTCACCCCGGAACGCATTCGCGAACTGTGGCAGAGCGACAGCGGGCGCAGTGAGCGACTCTGGGCGCAGCTGGTGGAACTGGGCCTGACCGCCTTGACCGTGCCCGAGGCGCAGGACGGCATGGGCATGAATGAGCTGGATTTCGTGCTGATTGCCCAGGAGTGCGGTTATGCCGGGCTGCCAGAACCGCTGGTGGACACCATGCTGGTCGGCGTGCCGCTGCTCGCCACCCTGGATGAGCAACACGCGCCACTCAAACAAAAATGGTTGTCGCGGGTTGCCGAGGGCCGAGCGCGTCTCGCGGTTTCCGAGCCGGGTAATCCGCTGGTCAGCGATGCCCATGTCGCCGATCTGCTGTTGCTGGCCCATGGCGACGAAGTGCATGCAGTGGAGCGTGATGCCGTGCGCCTGACCCGCAACGAGTCGGTCGATCCGAGCCGTCAGCTGTTCCAGGTCGAGTGGACGCCAACTCCCGCCACCTGCGTCGCCAGCGGTGAGCAGGGCCGACGCCTGTGGGCGGCCGCCTTCAATCGTGGCGCCCTCGCCAGTGCCGCGCAATTGCTTGGGCTGGCCAAACGCATGGTCGACCTGGCGGTGGACTACACCTTCGAGCGCAAGCAGTTCGGCAAGCCGGTGGGTTCGTTCCAGGCGGTCAAGCATTTGATGGCCAACGTCGCGGTACAGATCGAGTTCGCCAAAGGCCCGCTGTACCGCGCCGCTTACGCGCTGGCCGAGCAGCAACCGGGGCAAGACGTGCTGGTATCCCACGCCAAACTGGCAACGGCGGAAGCGGCCATGCTCGCCGCGAAGAACACCATCCAGGCCCACGGCGCCATGGGTTACACCTGGGAAGTCGACTTGCATCTGTTCATGAAGCGCGCCTGGGCTCTGGACAAGGTCTGGGGCGATCGCGGCCATCACAAAGGACGGATTCGCGCTGCGCTGTTCGGCGGCAACCCCGCGCTGGGTGCGGGCAGTACGTTCTAACTCATCAGTAAGGGTGACTACATCCCTGTGGGAGCGAGCTTGCTCGCGATGAGGCCGGCACATCCAACATTGATGTCAGCTGACGCACCGCCATCGCGAGCAAGCTCGCTCCCACAGGTTATCGGCGCCTGATTTTAATATTTTCACCGAGGTACACCATGCCGGAAGCCTACATTGTCGACGCCCTGCGTACGCCCACCGGGCGGCGCAAGGGTGGTCTGAGCCAGATCCACGCCGCCGACCTGGGCGCCCACGTATTGCGCGCACTGGTCGAGCGCAATGCCATTCCCGACGAGGATTACGACGACGTGATCTTCGGCTGTGTCGACACCATCGGACCGCTGGCCGGGGACATTGCCCGCACCAGTTGGCTGGCGGCCGGTCTGTCGCAAGCGGTGCCGGGCACCACCATCGATCGCCAGTGCGGTTCGTCCCAGCAAGCGGTGCACTTCGCCGCCCAGGCGGTGATGAGCGGCACTCAGGACGTGGTCGTCGCCGGTGGCGTGCAGACCATGACCCAGATCCCGATTTCCTCGGCGATGATCGCCGCCGAACCCTTGGGCTTCACCGATCCGTTCAGCGGTTCCGAAGGCTGGGTGCGGCGCTATGGCGCGCAACCACCGACGCAGTTCCGTTCGGCGCAGATGATCGCGGAAAAATGGGACCTGTCCCGGGCGCAGCTTGAAGCCTATTCGCTTGAGTCCCATCGACGTGCCTTGCAGGCCATCGAGCAAGGCCGCTTCAACCGCGAGATCGTGCCACTGGCCGGCGTGATGCATGACGAAACGCCGCGCCAGACCAGCCTGGAAAAAATGGCCGAGCTGGAATTCCTGTTCGGCTGTGACCGGGTGACCGCTGCGGTGTCGAGCCAGACCTGTGACGCGGCCAGCGCGATGCTGATCGTCTCGGAAGCGGCGCTAAAGCGTTACGGCCTGACACCCCGTGCGCGTATCCATCACCTGAGCGTGCGCGCCGAAGACCCGATCTGGATGCTCACCGCGCCGATCCCGGCCACGGCCTACGCGCTCAAACGCGCGGGCATGAAGCTCGAAGACATCGACCGCGTGGAGATCAACGAAGCCTTCGCGTCGGTGGCCATGGCCTGGTTGAAAGAGACGGGCTACCCCCATGAACAGACCAACGTCAACGGCGGCGCGATTGCCCTCGGCCATCCGCTGGGCGCCACCGGCACCCGCTTGATGTGCACCTTGCTGCATGAACTGGAGCGCAGCGGCGGACGCTTCGGCATGCAGACGATGTGCGAAGGCGGTGGTCAGGCCAACGTGACCATCATCGAACGTTTGTAAACCAGGATGCACACCGATCCTGTAGGAGCGAGCCTGCTCGCGAAGACGTAGTGTCAGCTACATCAATGTTGGCTGACCCACCGCTATCGCGAGCAGGCTCGCTCCTACAGGGATTGTGTCGACCAGTGATGAATTTGGAGGATGTAGAACATGAAAATCTGTGAAAACCGTGTGGTGATCATCACCGGTGCCGGCGGTGGCCTGGGCCGCGCCTACGCGCTGGCCTTCGCCGCTGAAGGCGCGAAAGTGCTGGTCAACGACATCAACCGCGAAGCGGCGCTGGCCGTGGTCGGCGAAATCCTCGGCCAGGGCGGCAGCGCCGTGGCCAATAGCGACGACATCACCCGCTATGACTCGGCGGGGCTGATCGTGCGTCAGGCCATCGAAACCTTCGGCGACCTGAACGTGGTGGTCAACAACGCCGGCATCTGCCGCGACCGCATGTTCGCCAGCCTCAGCGAAGCCGATTGGGACGCCGTGGTAGCCGTGCACCTGAAGGGCCACTTCTGCATTTCCAGCCACGCCGTGAAGTATTGGCGTGAGCAGGTCAAGGGCGGCGCCAGGGTCGATGCGCGGATCATCAACACCAGTTCCGGCGCCGGTTTGCAGGGCTCCATTGGCCAGTCCAACTACGCGGCGGCCAAGGGCGGTATTGCCTCGCTGACGCTGGTGCAGGCGGCGGAACTGGGCCGCTACGGGATCACCGCCAACGCCCTGGCGCCGGCCGCGCGCACCGGTATGACCGAGCAAGTGTTCGCCGACACCATGAAAAAGCCTGAAGAAGGCTTCGATTATTTTGCCCCGGAAAACGTCGCGCCGCTGGTGGTGTGGCTCGGTTCCGAGGCTTCCGCCGAGGTGACCGGGCAGATGTTCGAAGTCGAGGGCGGCAAATTGTCGATCGCCGACGGCTGGCGCCGTGGTCCGCAACTGGATCGCCAGGGCCGCTGGGCAGTCGGCGAAATGGGCGATGCCGTCGCGCAGCTGGTGGTTCAGGCCGTTCCGGCGGCCAAAGTGTACGGCAGCTGAAAAAGACCGGTCTCGGGAGGGCTGTGCATGGCTATAATCGGCCCCTGATGCCGATCACCTGTAGGAGCGAGCCTGCTCGCGAAGAACTCAAGCGCAACGCGTTCATCCAGACAGGGCGCGTTTTCGTTAACGTCCATCGCGAGCAGGCTCGCTCCTACAGATGCAAATGACCCACGTTCCCTCCAGACGAGACCTGCCATGACCATTTCCCTGTACGACGCTTCCGTGCCTGTTTTCCAGCAAATGCTCAACGCCCTGAGTGATGTACTGAAAAAGGCCGAGGCTCACGCCACCGAGAAAAACATCGACCCTAACGCCTTCCTGCAAGCGCGCCTGTTCCCGGACATGTTCCCGCTGGTGCGTCAGGTGCAGATCGCCGTTGATTTCAGCAAGGGCGTTACCGGTCGCCTGGCCGAAGTTGAATTGCCGAAGTACGACGACACTGAAACCACCTTCGCCGAACTGCAAGCGTTGATCGCCAAGGCTCTGGCCTTCATCGGCAGCATTACGCCTGCGCAGATCAACGGCAAGGAAGGCATCGAGATCGTGACCCGTCCGGGCACGCCTAAAGAGAAGCGCTTCAGCGGCCAGTCCTATCTGCTGACCTACGGCCTGCCGCAGTTCTTCTTCCACGTCACCACCACTTACGCACTGCTGCGCCACAACGGCGTGGAAGTGGGCAAGCGTGACTACATGGGCGCGTTCTAAACAGTTCAGGTACAAAAAAGCCCGCCAAGGTTTGCGCCTTGGCGGGCTTTTTCGTTGTTGAGCATTCTTCATCTACACCGCTTGACCTGTGGGAGCGAGCTTGCTCGCGATGGCGGTATAACTTTCAACATTTATGTTGACTGACCCACCGCTATCGCGAGCAAGCTCGCTCCCACAGGGTCCGCAGTGTTATGCCAATCGCTGTACTTTTTCTTCTTCACCCAGGCAAGCCGCCGCGGTGAACAGCACATCGGTGGACGAGTTCAGCGCGGTTTCCGCCGAGTCCTGCAATACGCCGATGATGAAACCGACCGCTACCACCTGCATGGCGATTTCGCTCGGGATGCCGAACAGGCTGCACGCCAGCGGAATCAGCAACAGCGAACCACCCGCCACGCCCGAAGCACCGCAGGCGCAGATCGCTGCGACGACGCTCAGCAGGATCGCGGTGGGAATGTCCACGGCGATGCCGAGGGTGTGCACGGCCGCCAGGGTCAGTACGGTGATGGTGATCGCAGCACCCGCCATGTTGATGGTCGCGCCCAGCGGGATCGATACCGAGTAGGTGTCTTCGTGCAGGCCCAGACGCTTGCTCAACTCCAGGTTGACCGGAATGTTCGCCGCCGAGCTACGGGTGAAGAACGCCGTGATGCCGCTCTCACGCAGGCAGGTCAGGACCAGCGGGTACGGGTTGCGCCGCAGTTTCCAGAACACGATGAGCGGGTTCATCACCAGTGCCACGAACAGCATGCAGCCCAGCAGCACGGCCAGCAGGTGCGCGTAGCCGATCAAGGCGCCGAAGCCGGAGGTGGCCAGGGTCGATGCCACCAGACCGAAGATGCCCAGCGGGGCGAAGCTGATCACCAGGCGCACGATCACCGTCACGCCGTTGGACAGGTCGCCCAGCACTTCACGAGTGGTATCGCCGGCATGACGAATGGCAATGCCCATGCCGATGGCCCACGCCAGAATGCCGATGAAATTGGCGTTCATCAGCGCGCTGACCGGATTATCGACCACGCTCAGCAACAGGCTTTGCAACACTTCGCCAATCCCGCCTGGCGCTGTGACCGCGACGTCCTGGGTCGACAGCACCAGGCTCGACGGGAACGTTATGCTGGCAACCACCGCGACCACGGCCGCAGCGAAAGTGCCCAGCAGATACAGGAACAGAATCGGCCGGATGTGGGTTTCCTGGCCGTGCTTGTGGTTGGCAATCGATGCCATGACCAGCACGAACACCAGAATCGGCGCGACGGCTTTGAGCGCCGAGACAAACACTTTGCCGATGAACGCCGTGGACTTCGCCAGGTCGGGGGCAACCAGCGCCAGGGCAATACCGGCGATCAGGCCGATCACGATCTGTGTGACCAGGCTCAGGCGTTTAAGGCGTTGCAATAGAGAAGGGGATGAAGCAGTCATAAAACGGCATCTCTGATTTTTTATAAGTGCGAGGTTTCGCCGCGCTTGCAGCAACGAACAGGGCAGGCCGCAGGCAGGAAACCGAGAAGGAAACACAGGGTGTAGAACGCCGCAATCCTTGTGGGAGCGAGCTCGCTCCCACAGGTTTGCCCCTTAAATGATCGGCTTTGATCACAGGGTGTACATTTTTCAGGGCGCGGACTTTATCACAGCGCAGGCACGATCTTTCAGACCTGTGACGAACTGCCACCCTGGCATTCAACGAGATAGGCAGGTTCGTGCAACCGGGTTCGGAAACACTCTGTTAAGATTCGCCATCCTCATTTTCATGTCTGCCAGTGGGCCTCCGGGCTATCGCTGGTGTCGTCGTTTTTTCTGGAGTTCTGCATGCTGTTGCCCATTCTTCTGTTGTCTGCAGCCGGTTTTACGGTGCTGACCACGGAGTTCATCATCGTCGGCCTGTTGCCGGCCATCGCCCGGGATCTGGACGTCAGCATCCCGCAAGCGGGTTTGCTGGTGACGTTGTTCGCCTTCACCGTGGCCGTGTTCGGGCCGTTCTTGACGGCGTACTTCGCCCGTTTCGAACGGCGTAAGCTGTTTATCTCGGTGCTGATCATGTTCGGTCTGGCCAACACGCTGGCGGCGCTGGCGCCGAACATCTGGGTGATGGCGTTCGCCCGTTTGATCCCGGCGCTGGGGCTGCCGGTGTTCTGGGCCTTGGCCAGCGAGACGGCGGTGGACATCGTCGGGCCGGATTACGCCGGTCGCGCCATCGCCAAGATCGGCTTCGGCATTGTTTGCGCCACGGTGTTCGGCATTCCGGTGGGCACGCTGATTTCCGATGCGTTCGGCTGGCGCAGTGCCTTCGCGATTCTGGCGGTCATCGCCTTTGCCAAGGCGTTGCTGCTGTTTATCTATCTGCCGAAGACCAACTTGCACCAGCATCAGGTGAGCTTCCGCTCGCAGTTCAAGATCCTGCGCAGCCCGCTGATGCTCGGTCACGTGCTGCTGTCGGTGATTGTGTTCAGCGGTATGTTCACCGCCTACACCTATCTGGCGGACATTCTTGAACGTCTGGCCGGCTTCAACGGCACGGTGGTCGGCTGGTGCCTGATGGGCTTCGGCGCGGTCGGGCTGATCGGCAACTCCCTGGGCGGCCGGGCGGTGGACCGCCATCCGCTGATGGCGTCGATGATGTTCTGCGCGTTCATGATTGCCGGCCTGGTGGCGCTGGTGCCGAACATTCACTCGCCGCTCGGTCTGGCGGCGGCGATGGGCATCTGGGGCGTGACCCAGGCGGCGTTGTTCCTGGTCAGCCATGTGCGTCTGATGAAGGCCGCGCCCGAAGCGCCGGCGTTTGCCGCGTCGCTGAACATCGCCGGGGCCAACCTCGGTATCGGTCTGGGCGCGATGATCGGTGGTCGGGTGATCGACAGCGTTGGCCTGCAAGGCCTTGGCTTTGCCGCCGCTGCTTTCATTCTGGCGTCGATCCTGCTGGCCATCGCCCTGATGACCTTCAAGCCGCGCGAAGAGGTCACAGCGCTGTAAACAGCTCGCGTCGGGCACCTTCGGTAATGGCGACAATGCCGGGGTGCTTGACCTTGCGTTCCACTGAGATGGCATAGAACGACTCGCTCACCGCGTCGGTCTGGCCGATCACTTCCACGCCATATTGGCGTTGCACTTCATCGGCAATCACGCTCGGACCGATGAAGATCCCGCTGCCGGATTGGCCGAAGGCCTGCATCAGGGCGCTATCGTCGAACTCACCGACAATTTTTGGCTGGATCTGCTGCTCGGCGAACCAGCGTTGCAAACGGCTGCGCACCACGGTTTCCGGGCCGGGAATCAGCAGCGGCGCACCGTGCAGATTGCGCGGGAAGTCCCGGCCGTATCGTGCCGCCAGCTCAGGGGTGGCGAAAAAGCTGATCCCGCACTCACCGAGTTTCTGGCTGTAGCCCTTGATGTCCAGGTGCGACGGCATAGGGCTGTCGGAGATCACCAGGTCCAGACGCTGGATCGCCAGGTCGGCCAACAAACGTTCAAGCTTGTCTTCGCGACAAGTGATGCGCAGCGGTTCGCTCAGCTCCATGGTCGGTGCGATCAGGCGATAGACGATGGACTTGGGCACCACGTCGGCCACACCGACGCGAAACAGGATCTGCTGTTCATTGGGTTGTGCCCGCAGCATCAGTTCCAGTTCACCACCCAGCTGAAACATGTGTTCGGCGTAGGGCAGGGCCTGGCGGCCGGCCTCGGTCAGTTCGAGTTGCCGTCCAACGCGCCGAAACAACTCGATACCAAAGGTCTGTTCCAGTAACGAAATCTGCCCGCTGATGGTTTGTGGCGTGAGATTGAGCTGCTCGCAGGCGCGCACGATGCTGCCGGTCTTGGCCACCACCCAGAAGTAATGCAATTGCCGATAGTTGAGCATGGCGATCTACAGTTCGTAAAAATCGAATTATAACCGCTGAAAATACGAATTTTCCTGAAGTATTCACTTCCCTAGAATGCATCGCTATCAACGGGCCATCGTTTAGGTCCCGTTCGTTCTATCGAGGAAGGCATCATGAAGCTGAAAACCACGGCACTGTTGATTACGTCTTTACTGGTACTGGCCGGTTGCGACCAGGCCGAGAAAAGCGCGCAACAGTTGATGGGCAAGGCCGCCGAAAGCGCCAAACAGSCAATTGACGATACCCACAAGGCCGCCGAGCAAGCACTCAGTGACGCCACCAGCGGGTTGATCAGCAAAAAAGAATCATCGGAAAAAGAATCGGAAAAAACCGAATCTTCCTCCCAGGAAATCTAAACCGTATTACAACGAGTCAGGACTGACCCATGGACTACCTTTTACAACTTGCCGCCAGCCCCACCGCCTGGGTTGCCCTGGCCACCCTGGTGGTGATGGAAATCGTGCTCGGCATCGATAACCTGATCTTCATTTCGATCCTGACCAACAAACTGCCTGAGCAGCACCGGCAGAAGGCTCGGCGCATCGGTATCGGCATGGCGCTGATCCTGAGACTGGGTCTGTTGAGCACCATCGCGTTCATCGTCCAGTTGACCGCTCCGGTGATCGAGGTGCTCGGCCATGCGCTCTCCTGGAAGGACATGATCCTGATCGCCGGTGGCCTGTTTCTGTTGTGGAAGGCAACCACGGAGATCCATCACAGCATGGACCCGGCACCGGAAGATCCGAAGTCGGCAACCTCGACCGTGACCCTGGGCTTTGCGGCGGCGATCGGTCAGATTCTGATGCTGGACATGGTTTTTTCCATCGACAGCATCATCACCGCTGTCGGCATGACCGAGCACTTGCCGATCATGATCATTGCGGTGGTGGTGTCGGTACTGGTGATGTTGCTGGCGGCTGATCCGCTGGCCAGGTTCATCAACGACAACCCGACGGTGGTGATGCTGGCCCTGGGCTTCCTGATCATGATCGGCATGACGCTGATCGCCGAAGGCTTCGGCGCCCACGTACCGAAAGGCTACGTCTATGCGGCCATGGCATTCTCGGCTTCGATCGAGGCGTTGAACATGATGTCCCGCCGGGCCAGGCAGAAGCGGGTAGTCACTGAGGCTTGACCCACGCTAAAAGAAACGGCCGCCTGAACTCCATGGAGTGCAGGCGGCCGTTTTTGTTTGGCTTGTCAGTGAGCGTTGGCGTGTTGGCTCGGTGTCTTGTCCGTTTCCGGCGCAGGAACTCGCTGAACAGGGTGATGGTGGCGGCGAGTAATGCGCAGCACGCCCCACAGCATGGCGGCGGCTACCGCCAGCCAACCGCCAATCAACATCACAATGATCATGGTCAGGCTCATCTGTGCCTCCTCTTTGCCCTTCTGTGGGCACACGCGCTTCGCTGTCGTCCCTTCAGGGAACAGTCTAGCCGTTGCTGTATTTCAGACTATTGAGCGAAAGTTGGCAGTCACCAACCAGTTCGCTCTATCGAATGCACGCGACTACCGTTTAAAGCTATACCGTAGCGGCGCGGCGACCTATGATCGACGACCCAGCCGGGAATGGGATTGCCTGGCGTCTGAACCTGAACAAGAGAGGGATGATGGTGCGGGTATTTTCTCGAATTTTGTCGGCCATGCTCATAGCCGGTTGCGTGGCAAGCCTGGCGGGCTGTGCCGGGAGTGTTGCACCCGAGATCAAGCGTTTGCCGGAGCGTGTCGAGCTCAGCGGCCGATTCTACCGGGGCGATGCGTATCAAAGCGGACCGCAGGTGCTGGCCAGCATGCTGTCCCAACAGGGCATCGTGATTACCCCGGGGTTACTCGACAAACCCTTGCATCTGCCGGGGGGCGAAGTCCAGTTGCAACAGAACATGCAGAACCTTGCCCGCGAGTACGGGATGGTGGTTTATCCCCTCGACAGCAACCTGCCGGCCTTGTTGACGCAAGTCGCCGCCGGTTATCCGGTGATGGTGCGCTTCACGGAAGGTTCGGCCATGTGGGCCGAACCGCGCTACGCCATTCTTGCCGGTTACAACCGCCAGAAGCAGACGGTCCTGCTGCGCGCCGGGATGAATCGCAGCGAACTGATGAGCTTCAGCTCCTTCGAGTCGGCGTTCAAGGACGCCGGCGGTTGGGCCGTGCTGATCCAGAAACCGACGCAGATCCCGGCCCAGGTCGATCAACAGCGTTGGCTCAAGGCCGCCAACGATCTGGCTCAGGCCGGTCAGGAGCAGGCCGCCACCAAGGCGAAAAAAGCCCTGGCCCCCTAAGTCCGTTTGTCATCCGGCGGGCACCTTCGCCCATCGTCAGGTTCTGATTCTTGAGGGCCCGGAACATTATTCCGGGCCGAGATCAGGAGGTGCCCATGGTTCAATCCACAACGCCCGTCGGTCCGCACTCATCTGAACATTCGTCTGGTAATGAGCTGGGTTTCGATCCCGACTCCCCGGACCTTGCCGATCCACAGGTCGACCCGATCGGGCCTGCCAAGGCACCGAGGGACGTGAAACCGGGCGACAACCCCAAGGCTCCGGCCAAACCCTATGATCCGCTGGGTAATCTGAAGCCCTAGGAGTGACTGGCGAAAAAAAGCCCCGATCGATCGTAATACTGTTCATTTAAGGATTCTGTAGGAGCGAGCTTGCTCCGGGCGGCGATCCGACGATGGACTCAAGAGCGCCGCGTTTAGCCAGAAAGCACGCGTCATCATTGGCGACCATCGTGAGCGAGCTCGCTCCTACAGAGGATCAATTTTGCTTAACTGAACAGCGTTGCCGATCGATCGGGGCTTTCTGTGCGTTGCCATTACGTTACTTCGACGCTTCAACCACGCCGCTCTGCCGCTGCTTGAGGTTCTTGTCTGCCTTGTACTGCAAGGCTACGGAAGGCACGTCCGCGCTCCTTCCGCTCTCTACCCAATTACGCATGCGCGTGGCATCGGCAAAATGGGTGTACTTGCCATAGGCGTCAAGGATCACCAAGGCCACCGGGCGGTTACTCATTCGGGTCACCAGCACCAGGCAGTGACCTGCTTCGTTGGTGAAACCGGTTTTTGTCAGCTGGATGTCCCAGTCCGGCTTGCGGACCAAATGATCGGTGTTGCGGAAACCCAGGCTGTAGTTGGGTTTACGGAACGAGACGGTTTTTTCCTTGGTCGTGCTCAGCTCGGTCAGAAGCGGGTACTTGTGCGCGGCGATCAACAGCTTGCTCAGGTCGCGAGCGGTCGACACATTGCGCGGGGAGAGACCGGTCGGCTCGACGAAGTGTGTGTTGGTCATGCCCAGTGCCCGGGCCTTAGCGTTCATTGCAGCAATGAACGCGGCATAGCCGCCCGGATAGTGGTGCGCCAGAGTCGCGGCGGCACGGTTTTCCGAGGACATCAGGGCAATCAGCAGCATTTCCCGGCGCGGCAGTTCGCTCCGGAGCTTGACCCGGGAGAACACGCCTTTCATTTCCGGTGTGTCGCTGATGTTGACGTCGATGTATTCGTCCATGTTCTGCCGAGATTCAACCACGACCAGACCAGTCATCAACTTGCTGACGGAAGCGATCGGTACCACCACGTCAGGATTGCTGGCATAGATGACTTTGTTGGTCTGCATGTCCAGCAGCAGGGAGCTGCCGGAAGCGAGCTTGAGTGTCTTCGTCTCCCGCGGCGCTGCGGTGGTCTCGTCAGCGCTGGCGATTGGCGTGAGGAAAGTCCCTGTAACTGCAAAAAATAGGCTCAGGATGGAAAGACGGATTTTCACGCTGGCAGACTCATAAAGGATGTTGATAAGCCGTTTTGTAACGGGCTGTTTCCTGAAAAGCGCGACATTCTGGAGTATGGCTGAATAACTGTCGATGGTTGTTCAAGTAACAGGTGAAAGTCCTGAGAACATGAAAAAAAAATCATTTTCCGGCGGATGGTCGGTGTATTTCGCGGGCAAAAAAAAACCCCGCCAGGGCGGGGTTCCTTGTCACGCTGTCAGCGTCCGCGTTGAAACTCAGCTGTGCAGGGTTTCAGCCGCGTACAGGGTGTTCTCCAGCAGGCAGGCACGAGTCATCGGGCCTACGCCGCCCGGTACCGGAGTGATCCAGCCGGCGCGGGGCAGGGCGGTTTCGTAGATCACGTCACCGACCAGCTTGCCGTCGTCCTGACGGTTGATGCCGACATCGATCACGATCGCGCCCTCCTTGATCCATTCACCCTTGACCAGGCCCGGCTTGCCGGCGGCCACGACGACCAGGTCCGCACGGCCGACATGGCCGGCCAGGTCCTTGGTAAAACGGTGGGTGACCGTCACGGTGCAACCGGCCAGCAGCAGTTCCATGGCCATCGGGCGACCAACGATATTGGACGCACCGACGACCACGGCATTCATCCCGTAGAGATCGACCCCGGTGCTTTCCAGCAGGGTCATGATGCCTTTGGGAGTGCATGGGCGCAGCAGCGGGATACGCTGGGCCAGGCGACCGACGTTATAAGGATGGAACCCGTCGACGTCTTTATCCGGACGAATGCGCTCCAGCAATCTGGAGGCGTCCAGGTGTTCGGGAAGCGGAAGCTGGAGCAGAACGCCGTCGATTGCAGGATCGTCGTTCAGGCGATCGATCAGTTCGGTCAGCGCTTCTTGAGTGGTTTCGGAAGGCAGGTCATAAGCTTGGGATAGAAAGCCGACCTCTTCACAGTCTTTACGCTTGTGCGAGACATAAACCTGAGAGGCAGGATCGCTGCCGACCAGGATCACCGCAAGCCCGGGCGTGCGCAGGCCTTGCTGGCGACGCTCGGTGACACGTTGGGCGATCTGCTGGCGCAGGCTGGCGGCGATCGATTTGCCGTCGATTAGTTGTGCAGTCATTGCGCGTGATTAACCATCGAGAGGGGAAAAAAAGAGAACGCATTCTCGCATGTCATGCGGTGAGGGCAAAGGCGCTTGGTCTGCAAATTCCCCTAACTCCTTTAATTAAATGAATTTTTTTTAAAAAGGATTTGACGATCTTCGGGGGGCTCTATACTATTCGTCGCACTTGTCGGGCACAGCCTAGCACTGGTTAAGAAGGTTGAGCGGGATTTTGGTTCTGCGAGACTGGAAAGCACTTAGTTTGTAGTCCTCCAAGGGTACAGCTAACAAGGCGCCCGTAGCTCAGCTGGATAGAGCATCCGCCTTCTAAGCGGATGGTCGCAGGTTCGAGTCCTGCCGGGTGCGCCATTAGGCAGCTTTGGCACAAGTAACGCGATATGGTGGGCGTAGCTCAGTTGGTAGAGCACGGGATTGTGACTCCCGTTGTCGTGGGTTCGATCCCCATCGTCCACCCCATATTTCGAAAAGGCGCCAGATTAACAGTCTGGCGCCTTTGCTTTAAAGGCTTCATCCGCGGATGTGGTGGAATTGGTAGACACACTGGATTTAGGTTCCAGCGCCGCGAGGCGTAAGAGTTCGAGTCTCTTCATCCGCACCAATTAAAGCTTCACTCAGGTCGTTGGCCTGGCTGGGGCTTGATAAAGAAGTTTGTTTGGCTTCTTTAACAGGCAATATGGTGGGCGTAGCTCAGTTGGTAGAGCACGGGATTGTGACTCCCGTTGTCGTGGGTTCGATCCCCATCGTCCACCCCATATTTCGAAAGGCGCCAGATTGAAAAGTCTGGCGCCTTTTTTGTTTCGGTGGCCGCAGGTTCCGGGCTGCAGGGGCAGGGCGTTTCGTCGTATTTATGTTTCTCGATGATGCTGTCCTGTCCGCCGGCCTTGCTTGCGAGATCGGCTGTCAGGGAGGTGATTGGCGATCTCTTCTATATATAGAAGGGTCGGCGCAGAGCCCTGGCGTGATTGGTTGTATTTGCCATCGGGGCGAGGTGCATTCGTGCATTCGCACCTATAAATTGCCTGCTGTGTTTTTACCCGTTTTCAGTAGGGTGACTTCTTGAGTTTGACCCACTAGAATGCATGCCCTTGATTCTGGGGTCGGAAACGGCCGGCTAACGTCTGTGCAACGAGGAATATCCATGCAAGTTTCTGTTGAAAATACTACTGCTCTTGAGCGCCGCATGAGCGTCACCGTGCCGGCTGAGCGCATCGAGAGCCAGGTCAACAAGCGTCTGCAGCAGACCGCCCAAAAGGCCAAGATTGCTGGCTTCCGTCCAGGCAAAGTGCCGATGAGCGAAATCAAGCGCCGTTTCGGTGCCGACGCTCGCCAGGAAGCTGTAGGCGACGTGATCCAGTCTTCCTTCTACGAAGCTGTGGTTGAGCAGAAGCTGAACCCGGCTGGCCAGCCTTCGATCGAGCCTAAGTCCCTGGAAGCGGGCAAGGACCTGGAATACGTTGCCGTATTCGAAGTGTTCCCTGAGTTCACCGTTGCCGGCTTCGAAGGTATCACCGTCGAGCGCCTGAGCGCTGACGTGGCTGATGCCGATCTGGACAAAATGCTGGAAATCCTGCGCAAGCAGAACACCCGTTTCGAAGTGGCCGATCGCGCTGCCCAGAACGAAGACCAGCTGAACATCGATTTCGTCGGCAAAGTCGACGGTGAAGTGTTCGCTGGCGGTTCCGCCAAGGGTACTCAGCTGGTTCTGGGTTCCGGCCGCATGATCCCTGGTTTCGAAGATGGCCTGGTTGGCGCTAAAGCCGGTGAAGAACGCGTTCTGAACCTGACTTTCCCAGAGGACTATCAGAACCTGGACCTGGCTGGCAAAACCGCCGAGTTCACCGTGACCGTCAACACCGTTTCCGAGCCAAAGCTGCCAGAACTGACCGAAGAGTTCTTCGCTCAATTCGGCATCAAGGAAACCGGTCTGGATGGCTTCCGTGCCGAAGTTCGCAAGAACATGGAGCGCGAGCTGCGTCAGGCGATCAAATCCAAGGTCAAGAATCAGGTAATGGACGGTCTGCTGGCCACCAACCCGATCGAAGTGCCAAAGGCTCTGCTGTCCAACGAAGTTGACCGTCTGCGTGTGCAGGCTGTCCAGCAGTTCGGCGGCAACATCAAGCCTGACCAGCTGCCGGCCGAGCTGTTCGAAGAGCAAGCCAAGCGCCGCGTAGTGCTGGGCCTGATCGTGGCTGAAGTGGTCAAGCAATTCGACCTGAAGCCTGACGAAACCCGCGTTCGCGAGATGATTCAGGAAATGGCTTCGGCCTACCAGGAGCCTGAGCAGGTTGTGTCCTGGTACTACAAAAACGACCAGCAACTGAACGAAGTTCGTTCTGTTGTGCTGGAAGAGCAAGTTGTGGATACTGTTCTGCAGAAAGCTAGCGTGACCGACAAATCGGTCTCTTACGAAGAAGCGGTCAAGCCGGTAGAAGCACCACAAGCCGACTGATCACTTTTGCGGTAAGAAGCAAACACCATAAGCCAGCCTTCGTGCTGGCTTATGCGTATTCAAGACATAACTATTTGGGAGTGACTGCAGAGCATGTTCCGTAATTCGTATATTCAGCAGAACTCTGATATCCAGGCCGCAGGCGGTCTGGTCCCGATGGTTGTCGAGCAGTCCGCTCGTGGCGAGCGCGCCTACGACATCTACTCGCGACTGCTCAAGGAGCGAGTGATCTTTCTGGTTGGCCCGGTAGAGGACTACATGGCCAACCTGATCTGTGCGCAACTGCTGTTCCTTGAAGCGGAAAACCCGGACAAGGACATCCATCTCTATATCAACTCCCCGGGCGGTTCGGTGACGGCAGGGATGTCGATCTACGACACCATGCAGTTCATCAAGCCCAACGTGGCGACCACCTGTATCGGTCAGGCGTGCAGCATGGGCGCGTTTCTGCTGACGGCCGGTGCCGCTGGCAAGCGTTACTGCCTGCCGAACTCGCGTGTGATGATTCACCAGCCATTGGGCGGTTTCCAGGGTCAGGCGTCGGATATCGAAATCCATGCCAAGGAAATCCTCTTTATTCGTGAGCGTCTCAACACGCTGATGGCCCTGCATAGCGGGCGCACTCTTGAAGAAATCGAGCGCGATACCAACCGCGACAATTTCATGAGTGCAGAAGCCGCGCGTGAGTACGGGTTGATCGATGAAGTGATTACCCAGCGCCCTGCCTGAAATAAGCAGCTCAAAATRGGGTTGGTCGGCGGGTCCGATCACCAGCGGGCTTGAAAAAGCCCGCAATAGCCTTCATCTTGTGTTGCAAGCCTATCGGATTTGGATCGAACGAATGACTGACACCCGCAACGGCGAGGACAACGGCAAGCTGCTCTATTGCTCCTTCTGTGGCAAAAGCCAGCATGAAGTACGCAAATTGATTGCCGGCCCCTCGGTCTTTATCTGCGACGAGTGCGTCGACCTGTGCAATGACATCATCCGCGAGGAGGTGCAGGAAGCACAGGCCGAAAGCAGCGCGCATAAATTGCCTTCGCCTAAAGAAATCAGCGGCATCCTTGATCAGTATGTGATTGGTCAGGAGCGTGCGAAAAAGGTTCTGGCCGTAGCGGTGTACAACCACTACAAGCGCCTGAATCAGCGTGACAAAAAGAATGACGACGTCGAACTCGGCAAGAGCAACATCCTGCTGATCGGCCCGACAGGCTCGGGTAAAACCCTGCTTGCCGAAACACTGGCCCGCTTGCTGAACGTTCCGTTCACCATCGCTGATGCAACCACCCTCACCGAGGCGGGTTACGTGGGTGAAGATGTCGAGAACATCATTCAGAAGCTGCTGCAGAAATGCGATTACGACGTGGAAAAAGCCCAGATGGGCATTGTCTACATCGATGAAATCGACAAGATTTCGCGCAAGTCTGACAACCCGTCGATCACCCGGGACGTTTCCGGTGAAGGCGTGCAGCAGGCCCTGCTCAAGTTGATCGAAGGCACGGTCGCTTCCGTTCCGCCTCAAGGTGGTCGCAAGCATCCGCAGCAGGAATTCCTTCAGGTCGACACCCGTAACATCCTGTTCATTTGCGGTGGTGCGTTCTCCGGTCTGGAAAAGGTTATTCAAAACCGTTCCACCAAGGGCGGCATCGGCTTCAACGCAGAAGTGCGCAGCAAGGAAGAAGGCAAGAAAGTYGGTGAGTCCCTGCGTGAAGTCGAGCCTGACGATCTGGTCAAGTTCGGTCTGATCCCGGAATTCGTCGGTCGTCTGCCGGTACTTGCCACGCTGGACGAGCTTGACGAGGCTGCGTTGATGCAGATTCTCACCGAGCCGAAAAATGCTTTGACCAAGCAGTATGCCAAGCTGTTCGAGATGGAAGGCGTTGATCTGGAATTCCGTTCCGACGCACTGAAATCGGTCGCCAAGCGTGCCCTGGAGCGTAAAACCGGTGCCCGTGGCCTGCGTTCGATTCTCGAAGGTGTATTGCTCGACACTATGTATGAAATCCCCTCGCAATCGGAGGTGAGTAAAGTAGTGATCGATGAAAGCGTGATAGAAGGCAAGTCCAAGCCACTGTATATCTACGAAAACAGTGAGCCGACCGCCAAGGCCGCGCCGGACGCTTAAGCGTCACGCAGCTTGAATAAAGAAGGGGCCTTCGGGCCCCTTTGCTATTGTGGGAGTGACAGCCGATCCGGTTTTCTGGCGTGTCTTGGCCATCTCGCGCGCTACCGCCAGCTGCAATCGTTCAAGTGGTTCTTTTATCCGCTTGTTTTTTTCCAAGGCAGACCCCATCTTGGTTTCAAGTTTACTTCCATCTGTTTACGGCCTTACGGCCGCCGTAGAGGCGAAATCATGAAGACAACCATCGAATTGCCTCTCCTGCCATTGCGTGATGTCGTGGTTTATCCGCACATGGTTATCCCGCTGTTCGTGGGGCGCGAGAAATCCATCGAAGCCCTCGAGGCTGCGATGACGGGTGACAAGCAGATTCTTCTGCTGGCCCAGAGAAACCCGGCTGACGACGATCCCGGTGAAGATGCCCTGTATCGCGTAGGTACAATTGCCACCGTTCTGCAGCTGCTGAAGCTGCCTGACGGTACGGTCAAGGTTCTGGTCGAGGGTGAGCAGCGGGGCGCCGTTGAGCGCTTCAGCGAAGTGGACGGCCACTGCCGTGCCGAAGTCTCCCTGATCGACGAAGTCGACGCGCCAGAGCGCGAGTCGGAAGTATTCGTACGCAGTCTGCTATCCCAGTTCGAGCAATATGTGCAGCTGGGCAAGAAAGTCCCGGCTGAAGTCCTGTCATCGCTCAACAGCATCGATGAACCAGGCCGCCTGGTGGATACCATGGCCGCGCACATGGCCCTGAAGATCGAACAGAAGCAGGAAATCCTCGAGATCATCGATTTGTCGGCCCGGGTCGAACACGTTCTGGCGTTGCTGGATGCGGAGATCGATCTGCTGCAAGTCGAAAAGCGCATTCGTGGTCGTGTCAAAAAGCAAATGGAGCGCAGCCAGCGTGAGTACTACCTGAATGAGCAGATGAAGGCCATTCAGAAAGAGCTCGGCGACAGCGACGAAGGTCACAACGAAGTCGAAGAGCTGAAAAAGCGTATCGATGCCGCCGGCCTGCCAAAAGACGCGCTGGCCAAGGCCACGGCCGAACTGAACAAGCTCAAGCAGATGTCGCCAATGTCCGCGGAAGCGACCGTAGTGCGTTCGTACATCGACTGGCTGGTTCAGGTGCCGTGGAAGGCCCAGAGCAAAGTGCGCCTGGATCTGGCGCGTGCAGAAGACATTCTGGATGCCGACCACTATGGCCTGGAAGAAGTCAAAGAGCGCATCCTCGAATACCTCGCCGTGCAAAAACGCGTGAAGAAAATTCGTGGTCCGGTGTTGTGCCTGGTCGGTCCTCCCGGGGTAGGTAAAACGTCCCTGGCGGAGTCGATTGCTCACGCCACCAACCGCAAATTCGTGCGCATGGCCCTCGGTGGCGTGCGTGATGAGGCGGAAATTCGTGGTCATCGCCGTACTTACATCGGTTCGATGCCAGGAAGATTGATTCAAAAGATGACAAAAGTGGGTGTCCGCAATCCGCTGTTCCTGCTCGATGAAATCGACAAAATGGGCAGCGACATGCGTGGCGATCCGGCATCGGCGTTGCTGGAAGTGCTCGATCCGGAGCAGAACCACAACTTCAACGATCACTATCTGGAAGTCGATTACGACCTTTCCGATGTGATGTTCCTGTGCACCTCGAACTCGATGAATATCCCGCCGGCGCTGCTGGACCGGATGGAAGTGATCCGTCTGCCGGGCTACACCGAAGACGAGAAGATCAACATCGCCGTCAAATATCTTTCGCCAAAGCAGATCACGGCCAACGGCTTGAAGAAAGGCGAGCTGGAGTTTGATGCAGAAGCGATCCGCGACATCATCCGCTATTACACCCGTGAAGCCGGTGTGCGTGGGCTTGAGCGCCAGATTGCCAAGGTTTGCCGCAAGGCCGTCAAGGAGCATGCTCTGGAAAAACGTTTCTCGGTGAAGGTTACCGCAGACATGCTGGAGCACTTCCTGGGCGTGCGCAAATTCCGCTACGGCCTGGCCGAGCAACAGGATCAGATCGGTCAGGTGACCGGGCTGGCGTGGACTCAGGTCGGTGGCGAATTGCTGACCATCGAAGCCGCGGTCGTGCCGGGCAAGGGCCAGTTGATCAAGACCGGTTCCCTGGGTGATGTGATGGTCGAGTCGATCACCGCGGCCTTGACCRTTGTTCGCAGCCGGGCGAAGAGCCTGGGCATTCCCCTGGACTTCCATGAGAAGCGCGACACGCACATCCATATGCCAGAAGGGGCGACCCCGAAAGACGGTCCTAGCGCCGGTGTGGGCATGTGCACGGCCCTGGTTTCGGCATTGACCGGCATTCCGGTGCGCGCGGATGTTGCCATGACCGGCGAAATCACGTTGCGTGGCCAGGTGCTGGCCATTGGCGGCTTGAAAGAAAAACTGCTGGCTGCCCATCGTGGCGGAATCAAGACCGTGATCATTCCTGAAGAGAATGTCCGCGATCTCAAAGAGATTCCGGACAATATCAAGCAGGATCTACAGATTAAACCGGTTAAATGGATTGACGAGGTCCTGCAAATTGCGTTGCAATACGCGCCGGAGCCCTTGCCGGACGTGGCTCCGGAGATAGTCGCGAAGGATGAGAAACGCGACGCAGATTCTAAGGAAAGAATTAGCACGCATTAGTACGTATTTGCCTGGGGGGCTTTCTTGACAGCTTTTTAGAGCCCTTGTTATAAAGCGGCTCTTAAGTGTCTGTAGGCCATTCAGCACTCGTTTTTGCTTTCACCAAAAAAACTTAGAATCATACTCAAATAGATATAAGGGGACTTAGAGTGAACAAGTCGGAACTGATTGATGCTATCGCTGCATCCGCTGATATCCCGAAAGCTGCTGCTGGCCGTGCGCTGGACGCTGTAATCGAATCCGTCACTGGCGCTCTCAAGGCTGGCGACTCTGTTGTTCTGGTTGGTTTCGGTACTTTCTCCGTAACTGATCGTCCAGCTCGCATTGGTCGTAACCCACAGACCGGTAAGACGCTGGAAATCGCGGCAGCCAAAAAACCAGGTTTCAAAGCCGGTAAAGCACTGAAAGAAGCTGTCAACTAAGTTCGATTCAGGTTTTTACCCATCCGGGTCGGGGTCATGCCTGACTTGGCAGCGGAGCGGCAGTCCTGACTGCAGGTCGCCGGTTCAAGACACCGAGGGTCGCCAGTTCGAGCCCTCGATCCGCTCCGCCAGTTACGAGAAGGCGCATCCTCGGATGCGCCTTTCTTCTATCCGGACTCTACCCACGCTCCACGGTTGCCTAATTTTGAAGTTCAACCGTTTCTGGGGGACGCATGCTGCAGAATATCAGGGACAATTCACAAGGCTGGATTGCCAAGACTATTATCGGGGTCATCGTTGTTCTGATGGCTTTGACCGGTTTCGACGCCATTTTCAAGGCCACGTCGCACAGTAATGATGCGGCCAAGGTCAATGGCGATGAAATCAGCCAGAACGAGCTGAGCCAGGCGGTCGATATGCAACGCCGCCAGCTCATGCAACAGCTGGGCAAGGATTTCGATGCATCCTTGCTGGATGAAAAAATGTTGCGCGAATCGGCGCTCAAGGGCCTGATCGATCGCAAACTGCTGCTGCAAGGCGCAGAAAACTCGAAATTCGCTTTCTCCGAAGCGGCGCTTGATCAGGTCATCCTGCAAACACCAGAGTTTCAGGTTGATGGCAAATTCAGCACCGATCGTTTCGACCAGGTGATTCGCCAACTCGGCTATAGCCGCATGCAATTCCGCCAGATGCTGGCTCAGGAAATGCTGATTGGTCAGCTGCGTGCCGGCCTGGCCGGTAGCGGTTTCGTGACCGATGCACAGGTGCTGGCGTTTGCCCGTCTGGAAAAACAGACCCGCGATTTCGCCTCCCTGAACATCAAGGCCGACCCGGCGGCTGTGAAGCTGACCGACGATGAGGTCAAGGCTTATTACGACGAACACGCCAAGGAATTCATGACGCCGGATCAGGTGGTCATCGATTACCTCGAGCTGAAGAAGGCTTCCTTCTTCGACCAGGTCAGCGTCAACGACCAAGACCTGCAAGCGGCCTATCAGAAAGAAATCGCGAACCTGTCCGAGCAACGCCGGGCTGCGCACATTCTGATTGAAGTGAACGACAAGACCACCGAGGCGCAAGCCAAGGCGAAGATCGAAGAGATCCAGGCCCGTCTGGCCAAGGGCGAGAAATTCGAGGCGCTGGCCAAGGAATTCTCCCAGGATCCGGGGTCTGCGAACAACGGCGGTGACCTGGGTTATGCCGGTCCTGGCGTCTACGACCCGGCGTTCGAAAAAGCCCTGTATTCGTTGACCCAGGACCAGGTGTCGGGCCCGGTTCGCACCGACTTCGGTTTCCACCTGATCAAGCTGTTGGGGGTGGAAGCTCCAGAAGTGCCAACGTTCGCCAGCCTGAAAGACAAGCTGACCCATGCTCTGAAGACCCAGCAGGTCGAGCAGCGTTTCGTCGAAGCGAGCAAGCAACTGGAAGACGCCTCGTTCGAAGCGTCCGATCTGGCTCAGCCAGCACAGGACCTGAAACTGACCGTGCAGACGTCCAAGCCGTTCGGCCGTGAAGGCGGTGAGGGTATTGCGGCTAACCGTGCCGTGGTCACTGCGGCGTTCAGCCCGGAAGTCCTGGATGAAGGCGCGAACAGCACCGCCATCGAGCTCGATCCGGAAACCGTGGTCGTGTTGCGTGCCAAGGAACACCTGAAACCTTCGCAATTGCCACTGGAAAGCGTTTCTGCCGCGATCCGTGTGCAATTGGCCAAGGAGCACGCCAGCGCCGAGGCCAAGACCAAGGCTGAGGCCCTGATTGCCAACCTGCGCGATGGCAAGACCCCGCTGGATCAGGCGATCGATGGCCAGGCCTGGAAAGTCACCAAAGCGGCGACCCGCGCTCAGGAAGGGGTTGACCCTGCGGTGCTGCAAGCGCTGTTCCGCATGGCCAAGCCTGCGGCGAAGGACAAACCGACCTTCACCAGCGTGACGCTGGCGGATGGCAGCCTGATGATCGTGCGCCTCAATGGCGTGAACGAAGCAGCGGCGCCGACCGAAGAAGAGAAAGCACAGTATCGTCGCTACCTCGCTTCCCGCATCGGCCAGCAAGACTTTGCGGCTTACCGCAAGCAGCTGGAAAGCCAGGCGGACATCAAGCGTTACTGATGCCTGACCAGGTTTAGCGCTGCACAGGAGACCCCGGCCGAAAGGCCGGGGTCTTTTTATTTGGCCGTACGTCATTTGCCGTGGTGACTTTTCCGTAAAACCGGGGTCAATCAGCCTGTAATCGTTTTAAGACACGATCGATGCTCCGCTAAGCATCGATCTGTTGCACAATATGCCCCGAACCGTTTTTCTCAGGATGTTCAATGTTTAAATCACTTCCCATGCGGGTTGTCGGGCTGGCAGCCATGCTTGCCGCTGTGGCCGGTTGTTCATCGAACAAGGCCGCCATCTACGAGCATGAGAACTTCGACGACTCCGGAACCTTTTCCCGCAACTATCCGGTGACCGATACCCAGAGCTGTGAAGCTGCCCGTCGTGCCTTGCTCAGCCAGGGTTACATCATCACCAGCAACGATTCGAAGCTGGTCAGCGGTCACAAGAGCTTCCAGCAGACCGGCGAGAACCACATGGAGATCAGCTTCAGTGTGGTCTGTACCGATGACGGCAGCGAAGGGCACCACGCCACCGTATTCGCCAACGCCCTGCAGGATCGTTATGCGCTGAAGAAGACCAACAACTCCGCCAGTCTCGGTGTAGGTGTGCTGGGCTCGGTGTCGATGCCGATCGGCTCCTCCGATGACTCTATGGTCAAGGTCGCCAGCGAAACCGTATCGTCTGCCAAGTTCTACGAGCGTTTCTTCGCACTGGTCGAGCTGTTCCTGCCGCCAGAAGCGAAAAAGGCTGCGCACATCACCGAAAAGCCGAAAACCGATCTGGGCATGCCTGAAGCCAAGGCTGCACCTGCTATAGAGCCAGCAGTGCCTGCACCTGCACCCGTTGAAGCGCTGCCCGTGTCCTCCGAGCCGGTTACCCCGCCTCCTGAGGCAGCGCCGATCACGCCGACCGAGAGTGTAGCGCCGGCACCGTCCCCGGAAATCGTCACGCCACCGTCGAATCCGAGTGGCTTGCCGCCACCGAGCGAACCCATTCCGTCGATGCCTGTCCCCGGCCAGTGAGGGTGACACCACAGGATCGGATCAAATGACCCGATCCTGTGACCCGCCAAAAGATTGACCCGCATCAAGCAAGTCCGCTGTTCTGCGGCCTCCCGCGAAAAAAACCGTGATAAATTCCTGACCAGCTGCTACGTTTTATTCGGTAGCGACAGAGTGTCGTGTCCGCGTCATTTTTCTTTCACGCGGACACTTTATGCTCAAGGAATGGGTCATTTATTCAGACGTTTTTCACTACGGGTTGGGAGATTAAAAAATGGACGATTATCAAGAAGAGCTGCTCGAGTACCAGGCTTTCGAACTGGACCCACTGGAGCCGGCGGAAGACGCTACCGAGTTGTAGGCATCAGGCGGATTGGCGATGGCTGCGRCGAAATTCGCCGGGCGTCTGCCCGTTCCAGCGTTTGAAAGCGCGTTGAAACGCTTCGGCTGAGGCAAAGCCCAGCAGGTAGGCGATCTCTCCGAACGCCAGTTCGGTGTCGCGTATGTAAGTCATGGCCAGGTCGCGGCGGGTGTCGTTGAGAATCGCACGAAATTGTGTGCCTTCATCGGCGAGCTTGCGGCGCAAGGTCCAGGTGGGCAGCTTCAGGCGTGCCGCCACCTCTTGCAGGTCGGGCTCCCGGCCACCGTTGAGCAAGGGTCCCAGCAGCGCGATGATGCGTTCACGCAGGCTGCGGGTGCGTGTCAGTTGTTCCAGCTCCCGCTCACACAATTGCAGCAAGTGCCGCCAGGTACTCGGGCAATGCTCCGGGTTGCGCTGTGCGAGGCTGGAAAGGCTCAAGCGCAGTTGATTATGTTCGCTGCCAAACACAATCGGACAGTCACCCAAAACGTCATAGGCCGCGCGGTAACCGGGCTCCTCGAATTCGATCTCGATACGTTCGGCGCGCAGCGGGGAAGGGCTGACACTGGATAATTGCTGCAACCAGCCAGCGATGATCGAATCCACCACGAAACGGTTGTAAGCGTTGTAGGGGCTGATCGAATAGAAACGTAGCCAGGCGCCCTGGGCGTCTTCGTGAAAGCTTGATTGGCCCCGATAATTCGAACCATACAAGGCTTCGAATCGAATCAGGCAGCGCGCAGCTTCACGTACGGTCGGCGCCTGCGCCGCAGTGACGCCAGCGAGGCCGGCCTGGCTCAGGCGACTGAGCTGGCCCATGCGCAAGCCAAGGGCCGGGTTGTCGGCCAGCTGAATGGCGCTGTGGCCCAGGCGCATGTAGCGCGGTATCGATAGCCGGGCACCGGCTTCGCTCAGGCGCGCTGCATCGAGGCCGTATTGATCGAGCAGTGGCTGCGGATCGATACCATGGCTGCGCACGGCATCGGCCAGGCTATGAACAAATCCCACCGACAGATCGCCGAGGCGCATTGGCTGCGGTTTCATGGCTTACAACCAGAGGTTCAGCAAACGCGCACCCTGGGCGTTGCCGTCGGCAAAGTGCTGGCCGTTGCTGCTGAGGAAACTCTGCCCGGTGCTGCCCTGATCCCAGAACTGACCCCGCAGGAACACACTCATGCCAGCGACAGCCTGACTGGCCGGTGCCTGGGTCGTGAGGGTCAGGCGCTGCCAGGCCTGGCCTTCACTGACTTCTCCAGGCTTCAAGTTGACCGATGCCGGTTCCGGCGATCCCCTGTAGCCGTGCCACGGTTGATCCCAGGTGCCACGGCCGGCGACAAAGGCCGGTACTGCAACCAGCTGTGCGCTTTGGTCGTTGAGCTTGAGGTAGTTTTCCGGGTACCAGCTGTCGTGGCCGATCAATACGCCCAGCCTTCCTGCTGGGGTATCAACGACGTTGAGTGAGTGGTCGCCGTTCGCCTTGATTCCGTTCTGTACTGCGAAGAGCGGGTGCATCTGGCGTTGGGGCTGGCCGATCGGCACGCCTTCGCTGTTGAACACCACGCTGCTGTTGTACAGCGCGCCGCGGCCGATTCTCAAGGTGCCGTCGATGATGCTCGGTTCGGGCAGCACGATGGAGCCCGCCACCAGCGTCACGTGGAACTCCCTGGYCAGCCCTCCGAACAATGCCTGGTAGTCCCTGGCCATTGCCTTGGCTTTCATGCGCAGGTGGGCATCGTCCAGACGGTTGCCACCCTCGGCGCTGATCAACGCCTTGGCGAACTTCAGGGGATTGCTCACCGCCAGCCAGTTCATGGCCTCCTTGAGAGTACTGGCCTGATACAGCTCATCCTTCTCGCCGCTGACCATCAGCCAAGTACCGATGTGTTCCGGCAACACGACGACGGTCTTGCCGTTCAACAAGCCCTGGTCCCGGGCTGCCTGCAGATAGGCCGCGAGCTTGCGGTGCAGGCGCTCGGGACTTTGATAATCGGTAGGAAACAGTTCGGGCTGGATGCCCAGCAGATTGCCACGATCCGCGGGTGTACCCTGGTCGACTGCCAGGTTGATCCGCAGGTCCGAAAGGTAATGACCCACCGGCCGGTCCGCGGCCCACATCGCATAGGTCGTGAGGGCGGCGAGCAACGCCATGGAGAATGTCAGGTACAAAAGTTTGCGCATGGGGACACAGTTTACAGTCTGGAGCCGGGCGTGGCTTTTGATTTGGAACTGGATCGAGCATAAAGGGAATCAAGGACTTAGTGGGCACGTTTCAACGTTGACTGTTTTTTCGCCGGCGGCTGCCTGTCTGCGCCGAGATGGAGCAATGAAGGGCCGGGTTAAAGGTAGGTGAGTTGACAGAGGTGAACGCCGGTCAGCCATCATTTGGCTCGACCGGTCGGCGGCTGAGCGTTATTTGGTGACCAGCAGTTCCGGGCCGAGGTAGTCGTTGATCTGGTTGATATCGTCGTCGCCCAGGCTGCCCACCGATGAGGCCAGGCGCAGGCGCGACATCAAATAGCGCAACTTGGCGTCGAACAGATCGTGGCGCGCAACGAAGAGCAGCTCTTCGGCATTGAGGACGTCCGAGTTGGTGCTGGTGCCACCCTCTTTGAAGCCCTTGCGTGACGATGCCAGCGAGCGTTCGTTGGACGCTACGGCCGTCTCCAGCGCGCGAATACGTTTGGCGCCGCTCAGTATGCCTTGATACTCACGGGTGGTTTCGGTGATGACTTCCTGTCGCGCGGCGTCGAGTTCGTCCATGGCCTTATCGCTATTGGCACTGGCCTGGCGTGTAAACGCGCTGACGCCGCCACCGCTGTATATCGGGATATTGACTTCCAGCCCGATCGAGCCGTAGTGGTTGCGTTGATTCAACTCGGAGAGTGATTGGCTCTCACCCGCGGTGTAGCCGGCAATGAAATCCAGTGTTGGCCAGTGGCCGGCACTGGCACGCTTCACTTCTTCTGCCGCGAGGTCGCTGCTATAACGGCGCGCATGGATCAGCGGGCTATCGGTCTGGGCTTTGACCAGCCAGTCCTGCAGGTTGCTCGGTAGCAGCGGTGGTGTATCGAAGCTCGGGCGCAAGGTGGTCAGCGACTCGGGAGTTTCACCGATATATTCCTCGAGCTTGCGACGCGCGTTGACCAGGTTGTCTTGCGCTTCAATCAGCTCGGCGTCGGCGAGGTCGCGGCGAGCGGTCGACTCATCGATGTCGGTGATGGTGCCGGCTCCCAGTTCCTTGCGCCGCTTCGCCGAAGCGACTTGTTCTTCGAAGGCGTTCAGTTTGGACTTGGCCAAGACGATGGTTTCGCTGGCCAGGAGCACATCGAAATAGCTTTCGGCCAGGCGCACTGCGGCGTCCTGGGTCTTGGCATCGAACACCGCGACGCTGTAGTCGGCACGCTGCTGACCCTGGCGGTATTCGGACATCTTCTGTTTGTTGAACAGCGGCTGGCGCAGGCGCACGTTGGCGCCCTTGGAGTCGTAGTGGAGATCTCTGTCGACGCCACTCTGGCTTTGGGAGCCATTGACCTTGTTGTGGTAGCCCGAGGCATTGATCTGCGGTAGCAGGCCGGCCTTGCCAATGGCGCGGTTTTCCTCGCCAGCCTCTTTTTCATGCACGGAGGCCTGGTAGATAGGGCCTTGGAACTGCAACAGATCCCAGGCTTGCTTGAGGTCCATTGCGTCGGCCGGCAAGGCCAACCCTAGCAGGCAGAAAAACAGGCAATGACGTTCCATCTCATTGTTCCTTGAATGAGCTGTCCACACGATCGAGCATTGGTTTAAGAAGATAGCTGATCATGTTGCGCTCGCCAGTCTTGATGGTGACGCTGGCGGGCATGCCGGGGCGAATGTGATTGCTGCCAAGCAGTCCCATGCCATCGGGCGTGACTTCCACCTGGGCCAGATAGAACGGTTGCTTGCTTTCCTCGTCCATCAGGCGGTCGGCAGAGATGGTCTTCACGCGGCCGGGGATGTTGGGCGTCTTGGCATGGTTGAAGGCAGGGAAGGAAATGTCCACGGGCAGGCCGGGGACCATCTTGTCGATGGCCTGTACGGGAATCATCGCGTCGACCTGCAGCGGTTCGTTGACCGGGACGATTTCCATGATCTTGAAGCCGGGTTGAATGATCCCGCCGACGGTGGCAATGCTCAGACCCTGGACCATGCCATCGATCGGCGACCGAATCACCGTGTGGGTCACTTCATAGTCGAGCGAGCGCAAGCGGTCGGCCAGGGTGGTGTTTTCCTTGGCGGTATCAGTCAGCTGCGATTCGACTTCCTTCAGGTAATCGTGCTGGCGCTGCAGGATGCGCAGCTTGATTTCGGTGGTCTGGCTACGCACCCGGGCGATGTTGTTGAGGTTTTCGGCCTGGCCGGCGGAGAGGTCGGCATTGCTGCGTTCCAGCTCAAGCAGGTGATTGCGCGGCACATAGCCTTCGGCCGTCAGCACGCGGGTACCTTGCAGTTCCTGGTTGAGGAAGCTGATCTGCGAGGCGCGGGCACTATAGACCTGTTGCAGGCCCTTGAGCTGCACCGCCGACGCTGCCAGGTTTTCCTGCAGGATGCTGATTTCGCCAGCGAGTCCAGCACGGCGGGTGTCCAGCAGGCGCTGTTGCAGGTCCATGGCGGCCTCCAGGCGGTGATCACCCTTGAAGCGCGTGAGCAACTCGGGATCGAAGTTCACCACAGCGCGGCCGTCACGTTCCGCTTCCAGGCGGTTCTCCACGGTCTTGCTGACGATGTACTGGGCGCTGACTGCACCTTCTTCGGCAACGGCACGCAACGAGTCGAGGCGGACCACCTCCTGACCTTTTGTCACTAAATCGCCTTCGCGAACGAGAATGGCTTCCACGGTACCGCCGCTCAGATGCTGCACGGCTTTGCGATTGTTGGTGACCTTGACCGTGCCTGTCGCTACCACGCCGGCATCCAGCGGCGCCAGCCAGGACCACAGGAGGAAGCCGCCGAAGCCGGCGAGCACCAGCCACACGCCCCATCGCGCGGGCCTGCCGACGTCCAGATCTACCATGCTCCTGGTATCGGCTTTGATTATCTCGGTGTGTTGGCTCATTTGCATGATCGGTCACTCCCGCGCTTTGACGGAGGCCAGAGGGGTCGACGCGCCAGCAGGCATCACACTGGCCTTGCGCAGCGCTGCGAATACTTCATCGCGCGTGCCGAGCATCTGCACGCCGCCGTCGCGCAGCATCAGCACCTTGTCGACGGCGCAGAGTACGTTGGGACGGTGGGAAATCAGGATGACGGTGGCGCCACGGCCCTTGAGTTCGGCCAGGGCATCGACCAAGGCCTTTTCGCCGACGTCGTCGAGGTTGGCGTTCGGCTCATCCAGCACGATCAGATTGGGCTCGCCATACAACGCCCGGGCCAAGGCGATGCGCTGCTTCTGGCCGCCGGAAAGCGGGCTGCCATCGGTGCCCAGACGGGTGTCATAACCTTGCGGAAAACGCAGGATCATCTCGTGCACGCCGGTGATCTTGGCGGCGCGGATGACCGCTTCGCTGTCCACTTCGCCAAAGCGCGCAATATTGTCAGCGATGTTGCCCTCGAACAGCTCCACGTCCTGTGGCAGGTAGCCGAGCCAGGGGCCAAGTTCGCCCTTGTTCCAGTTGAATATATCCGCGCCGTCCAGGCGCACTTTGCCGGCCTGCGCCGGCCAGACGCCAACCAGCAGGCGGGCGAGGGTGGATTTGCCCGAGGCCGATGGACCGATAATGCCAAGGCTTTCGCCGGGGACAAGGCTGAAGCCCACGCCGCGCAGAATCGTGTTGTTGGTACCGGGGGCACCGGCATACACATTCTCCACCGCCAGCATGCCCTGCGGCCGCTGCAGCGACATGCTCGGTGGCCGGCGTGGATAATCATGCAGCATCTCGTTGAGCCGGCCCCAGGCCGAACGGCAGCCGAGCAGTTGTTTCCATGATGCGATGACCTGTTCCACCGGGCCCAGTGCGCGGCCGGTGAGAATCGAGCAGGCAATCATCATCCCTGGGGTGATCTTGCCCTCGATCGCCAGCAGCGCGCCGGCGCCGAGGATCAGCGACTGCAAGGTGATCCGCACGAAGCGCCCGGTGCTGCTGATCAAGGCGGCGCGGTCGGAGGCCATCGTCTGCATTTCCAGAATGCGCAAATGGCTTTGGAACCAGCGCTTGCTGATCGACGGCAGCATGCCCATGGCCTCGATGACCTCGGCATTGCGCAGGTTGTTGTTGGCGTACAGGGCGGAGGACATGGCGGCCTGATTGGCTTCGGCCAGCGGCTTCTGCGTCGCCTTCTCGGTGAGATAAGCCAGCCCCATCAGAATCAGCGAGCCGATCAGGGTGAGCAGTCCGAGCAGCGGGTGGATCAGGTAGGCGACCAGCAGGTAGATCGGCGTCCACGGTGCATCGAAGAAAGCGAACAGGGAATTGCCGGTGACGAACTGACGAACCTGGGCGAGATCTTGCAGGGCCTGGGCCGGATTACCTCCGGCGCGGCTCAGGTTGCGCTCGAATGCCGCGGTGAAAATGCGCTGGTTGAGGTCCATGTCGAGGCAGTTGCCGACCCGGATCAGCACGCGGGTGCGGACCATTTCCAGTGTCGACATCAGCAAGAACAGACCTACCACCAGCACAGTCAACATCGCCAGCGTCGTGACGTTGCGACTGACCAGGGCTCGATCATAGACCTGCAGCATATAAACGGCTGGCGTCAACATCATGACGTTTATGACGCCGCTGAACGCTGCCAGCGAGTAAAAACTGCGGCGCATGCGAAAGAGCGCGTCGGCCAGTTCGGAACGGATGCTCGACTGCTTGGGCATGTTGGTCCTCCCACTTCGAAAAGCCGGTTGCCCTTGTGGCGCAACAGCTAACGGTAAATGTAGTTCCGTAAACAGCTTCTTATGGACACGCAGGCTGGTCGCTCTATGGATGGCGAGTCTTGCGAAATCGCTGCGTTGCTCCCTTATGCAGCAGCGTAGGTGGCGGCGAAACAGTTCGAAATAACATTTTGCTCTATACCTGCGCTCAACTTTCTATATGTCTTTTAAAAACAGCTAGTTGAGGCTCCTAACACCAGTCGTCTGCTTTATCGACGTAATATTGACAAAGATTTGCTATGGAACTTTAGTCTTAGTTATCGGGGGTCCGCCCGCTGAAGTTTGCCATCGCTTTGGCAATGCAAGGCACGGTGGTTCTCCCGAGAGGAGCCGAATCATGTCGTTCATTTCGTTCTTTTGCAGAGGAAAGGGACTGTCAAGGACGTTCGCCTTCACTTCCAGATTCCATGGCCCGCCCAAGGCTCGAATTCGCTCTGCCTGATCACCCGGCGAGCAATTCATTTCGCGAATTCCAGGCGTGTATCCCGGGTCCCGGGTAACGCCAGCTCTCGCTAAAAAACATAACCAACACACTGCGCAAGCCAGCACTTGACTTGGCGCGGGAGGACTTTCTCGTCCCGTGCCTTTACCCAGACATATCGAGGGCAATCCAAATGGCCAATTTCAACAAGTCGGACCTGGAGTTCATTCTCCAGCAGATTTTCATCGCGGAAGCAAACTCGGCCGGTCAGTCGCTTGTCGATCTGATACCGAGCCCGGAATTTGCTTTCGGTCTGCGTACGGTCGACGGGATGTTTAATAACCTGAGACTGGGTCAGGGCGAGTTCGGCGCAGCCGACAACTTTTTTCCGCGCTTGACCACTCCAGTCTTCCGCCCGGCTGAGGCGGGCACCTCTTACACCCAGACCAGCGGCCTGGTGATCGACTCGCAGCCACGCACCATCAGCAACCTGATCGTCAACGATACCGCCACCAACCCGGCGGCGGTCGCGGCCACGTTCGATCCCGGTCTGGATGGCATCCTCGGCACGGTTGACGATGTCTTGAAGGCCGGTGCGCAGGTCGTTACTGGAACCCGTACCGACGGCACGACGTTCCAGACCTTTTTCATGCCTAACGTGGCGCCGGACGCGGGCCTGTCCGCGCCGTTCAACTCGTGGATGACCTTCTTCGGTCAGTTCTTCGACCACGGCCTCGACCTGGTGACCAAGGGCGGCAGCGGCACGGTGTTCATCCCGTTGCAGCCGGACGATCCGCTGTTTGTTCCGGGTAGCCCGACCAACTTCATGGTGTTGACGCGGGCCACCAACCTGCCCGGGCCCGATGGCATCCTGGGCACCGCCGACGACATCCACGAGGCTTCAAACACCACCACGCCGTTCGTCGACCAGAACCAGACCTACAGCTCGCATCCCTCGCACCAGGTGTTCCTGCGCGCCTACGAACTCGATGCCGCCGGCAAGCCGGTGGCGACCGGCGAGCTGATCACCAATCGTGACCTGGGCGCCGATGGCCTGTTCGGCACTGCCGACGACGTCCAAATCGGCGGGATGGCCACCTGGAAAGTGGTGAAGGCGCAGGCGCGCGACATTCTTGGCATTAATCTCGACGATCTCGACGTCCTCGACCTGCCGCTGTTGGCGACCGACCCCTACGGCAACTTCATTCGGGGGGCGAACGGCTTTGCGCAGATAGTGACCGCGACCGGCTTGCTCGAGGGCAATCCGCTGGCGCCGATTGACGCATCGCTGGCGATCCGCACCGGTCATCAGTTCCTCATCGACATCGCGCACAATGCCAGCCCGGTGGACAGCCAGACCGGTGCGCCACTGACGGCCGATGCCGACCTCGTTGCCGGCGGCCCGCTGGCCGCAGGCTTCTACGACAACGAGCTGCTCGACGCGCACTACATCGCCGGCGATGGCCGGGTCAACGAGAACATCGGCCTGACCACCGTCCACTCCATCTTCCACTCGGAGCACAACCGGCTGGTCCAGCAGACCAAGGACACGATCCTCGCCTCAACGGCCGCCGGCGACCTGACGTTCCTGAACCAGTGGCTGCTGACGCCAGTCACGGCTGTTCCTGCTGATCTGACGACCTTGAACTGGAACGGTGAGCGCCTGTTCCAGGCGGCCAAGTTCGGCACCGAGATGCAGTATCAGCACCTGGTGTTCGAAGAGTTCGCGCGTACCATTCAACCGCAAGTCGACGCCTTCCTGGACTTCGATGACACGATCAATCCGTCGATCGTCGCCGAGTTCGCGCACACGGTCTTTCGCTTCGGCCACTCGATGCTGACCGAGACAATCGACCGGCTGGACCCCAACTTCGTCTCCAGCGAGATCGGCCTGATCCAGGCCTTCCTCAACCCGCTGGCGTTTGCGACCAGCGGCCCGACCCCGGAGCAGGCGGCTGGCGCCATCGTCCGCGGCTTGACGCGCCAGGTCGGCAACGAGATCGATGAGTTCGTCACCGAAGCGGTGCGCAACAACTTGCTGGGCCTGCCGCTCGACCTGCCCGCCCTCAATATCGCGCGCGGCCGCGATGCCGGCATCCCGTCCTTGAACGCGGCGCGCCGTGAATTCTACGCCGGCACCGGCGACAGCCAACTGAAGCCCTACACCAGCTGGGCCGATTTGGCGCAACACCTGAAGCACCCGGAATCGCTGATCAACTTCATCGCCGCCTACGGCACGCACGCCTCCATTACCAGCGCCACCACGCTCGACGCGAAACGCGTAGCGGCCACGCTCCTGGTGTTGGGCGGCGTCGGTGAGCCGGTGGATCGCCTGGACTTCCTCCACAGCACCGGTGTCTGGGCGAACAACGCCGGGGCGGACGGTATTCCGAACACCGCAGACGACTTTACCATCTCCGGCGTTGATGACATCGACTTCTGGGTCGGCGGCCTGGCCGAGGAAAAAATGCCGTTCGGCGGCATGCTCGGCTCGACCTTCAACTTCGTCTTCGAGGACCAGCTCGAGAAGCTGCAGAACGGCGACCGGCTCTACTACCTGCACCGCACCCAGGGACTCAACTTCCTGAGCGAGCTCGAGAACAACTCGTTCGCCAAGATGGTGATGCTCAACACCGACGCGACCCATCTCCCGGCCCTCATGTTCTCGAGCCCGACCTTTACCCTTGAGGTCGACCCGACCAGGCAGTTCAACCGGAGCGTGATTGCCGGTCCGGACGGCATACTGGGCACCGTCGACGACCTGCCCGGCAATGCCGATCCCACTGGCGGCATCATCATCAACGGCGTCGTGATCACGCCGCTGGTCATCCGCGACAACCCCAACACGGTCGGTCCCGATACCAACTACCTGCAGTACACCGGCGAAGACCATGTGGTACTCGGCGGCACGGCCGGCAATGACATTCTCGTCGCTGGCGACGGCGACGACACGCTCTGGGGCGACGCCGGCAATGATCGCCTCGAAGGCGGCTATGGCAACGACGAGATCGAGGGTGGCGATGGCGATGACATCATCACCGACATGGGCGGCGACGACGTCATCCACGGAGAGGCCGGCAACGACGTCATCCACGGCGGCAACGGCATCAATATCATCCTCGGCGGCGCCGGCAACGATTTCATCGTCACCGGCGAGGACTTTTCAGAGGTCTTCGCTGGCGCCGGCAATGACTTCATGCTCGGCAGCCGGCTGAACGCACAAATGATGGGCGGCGATGGCGACGACTGGATCGAGGTCGGGACCCAGGACGGCGCCCCCGGCGACAATTTCACCGGTAACCTGCCACCGGTTTTGCTGGCAAAGTTGACCGACGGCAACGACGTCTTCAGCGGTGACGGCGGCTTCGATGAAATGATCGGTGAAGGCGGCGATGACATCTTCATCGGCAGTGAGGGCCCGGACAAGATGTTGGGCATGTCCGGTTTCGACTGGGCCACCTACAAGGATGATCATTACGGCGTGACTGTGGACATGAGCCGCATCGCCTTCGAGCAATCGGCCCTGTCGCCTTCAGTTGCAGGCGTGCATACCAAGTTCCCCCAGGTGGAAGGACTGTCGGGGTCGGCGTTCAGCGACATGCTGACCGGCGATGATGCCGACGCGCTCGCGATCGCCGCTGCCGGTGTCCAAGGCAGCGTGCTCACCAATATTGACCTTGTCAACGGTCTGCGGGCGTTTCTTGGCGCGGCTGCAGCCGGCCCGGACGGAATCCTGGGCACGGTAGACGATCAGTTCGGCGCGGGCAACATCCTCCTCGGCGGTGATAGCAGCGACATCATCGAAGGTCGCGGCGGTGACGACCTGATCGACGGCGACATGTGGCTGAATGTGCGCATCAGCGTGCGCCAGAACCTTGACGGAACCGGGCCGGAGATCGCCACCTTCGACAGCATGGAGCCCATGATCCCGTTCATGCTCGATGGTACCTTCAACCCCGGTCAGCTGGTCATCGTCCGCGAGATCCTGACTGCTGCCCCCGCCTTTGACACGGCCTTGTTCACCGGTAACCGGCTCGACTATACCGTCACCACCGTGGGCGGAGTGACCACCGTGGCCGACAGCGTCGTCGGTCGCGACGGCACCGACCGCCTGACCAATATGGAGCGGCTGCAGTTCAACGATCAGTCGCTCACCCTGCCAGGCGGGGTCGGGCTCAACAACGACCCGGTGGGCTTGCTGACCATACTCGATGCTGCCAGCAACACCCCGGACGCTACGCCGACCACGGGTCAGTTGCTGAGGGTGTCGGCTGCCGACGTGACTGATGCGGACAACATCGCTACCGGCGGTGCGATTGCCGGACCGATCGCCTTCTACTGGCAGTTTGAAGCAGTCCCGGGTACGGGCGTCTTTCAGGACATCACCCGTCTTGCGGACGGGGGCGCAGCATTGGCGCACATAACCGGGCCGACCTTCAGGGTGACCCCGGATCTCGCCGGGCTGGAGTTGCGCGTCAGGGCCGTCTATAAGGATGAAAATGGCGTGCTCGAGACGGCGTTCTCTGCTCCAACCGCAGCGGTCGTAGCCGGCGTTGCTCCGCCACCGGCAGCCCCGCTGCCGGTCGAGACTCCGGTCGCCAGCACCGGTGTGCACTATATCCGGGCCGATCTGCAGTTCATTCTCGATCAGATTCAGATCGCGGAAAGGAATGCGGCCGGTGAGGATCTCCTCGGCATGCTGCCAAATGCACGGGTGCCTTTGGGCCTGCGCACGGTCGACGGGTCGTTCAACAACCTGGTGGTGGCTCAGAACGAGTTCGGTGCAGCCGACACGATCTTCCCGCGACTGGTTCCGGCGCAGTTCGATACGGCGGAGGCGGGCACCACTTACGCCCAGACCAGCGGCCTGGTGAACGACTCGCAGCCGCGCACCATCAGCAATTTGGTCGCCGACAACACCGCCACCAACCCGGCGGCGGTCGCGGCCACGTTCGATCCCGGTCTGGATGGCATCCTCGGCACGGTTGACGATGTCTTGAAGGACGGTGCGCAGGTGGTTACTGGAACCCGTACTGACGGCACGACGTTCCAGACCTTTTTCATGCCTAACGTGGCGCCGGACGCAGGCCTGTCCGCGCCGTTCAATACCTGGATGACCTTCTTCGGTCAGTTCTTCGACCACGGTCTCGACCTGGTGACCAAGGGCGGCAGCGGCACGGTGTTCATTCCGCTGCAGCCGGACGATCCGCTGTTCGTTCCGGGCAGCCCGACCAACTTCATGGTGTTGACGCGGGCCACCAACCAGCCCGGGCCCGATGGCATCCTCGGCACCGCCGACGACATCCACGAGGCTTCAAACACCACCACGCCGTTCGTCGACCAGAACCAGACCTATACCTCGCATCCCTCGCACCAGGTGTTCCTGCGCGCCTACGAGTTCAATGCCGCCGGCGCGCCGGTGGCGACCGGCAAGCTGATCACCAATCGTGACCTGGGCGCCGATGGCGTGTTCGGCACAGCCGACGACGTCGAAATCGGCGGGATGGCCACCTGGAAAGTGGTCAAGGCGCAAGCTCATGACCTGCTCGGGATCAACCTCACCGATGCCGACTTCGACAACGTGCCGCTGCTCGCCACCGATGCCTACGGCAATTTCATCAAGGGCCCGAACGGCTTCCCGATGGTCATGATGACGGGCCCGGATGGTATTCCTGATACCGCCGATGATGTGCTCGTCGAGGGAGATCCGGCGGCGCCGATCAGCCTGGTCAATGCCGTGCGCACCGGCCACCAGTTCCTCATCGATATCGCCCACACCGCCGTTCCGGTGGACAGCCAGACCGGCGCGCCACTGACGGCTGATGCCGACCTCGTTGCCGGCGGCCCGGTGGCCGCAGGCTTCTACGACAACGAACTGCTCGACGCGCACTACATCGCCGGCGACGGCCGGGTCAACGAGAACATTGGCCTGACCACCGTCCACTCCATCTTCCACTCGGAGCACAACCGTCTGGTCCAGCACACCAAGGATGTGGCCATCGCCTCCAACGATGTCAACTTCCTGAACCAGTGGCTGATGCCCGATGCCCAATTGTTGGTGTTGCCAACAACCGCGGCTGAGATCGCTGCCCTGCACTGGAACGGAGAGCGCCTGTTCCAGGCGGCGAAATTCGGTACCGAGATGCAGTACCAGCACCTGGTGTTCGAAGAGTTCGCGCGTACCATTCAGCCGAACATCGATCCCTTCCTTGGCGAACACCAGAATTATCAAACCGAGATCGACCCGGCGATCGTCGCCGAGTTCGCGCACGCGGTCTATCGCCTCGGCCACTCGATGCTGGTCGAGACCATCGACCGGCTAGACCCCAACTTCGTCTCAAGCGAGGTCGGCCTGATTCAGGCCTTCCTCAATCCGCTGGCGTTTGCGGCCAGCGGCCCGACGCCTGCGCAGGCGGCCGGTGCCATCGTCCGCGGCGTGACGCGCCAGGTCGGTAACGAGATCGATGAGTTCGTCACCGAAGCGGTGCGCAACAACTTGCTGGGCCTGCCGCTCGACCTGCCCGCCCTCAACATCGCGCGCGGCCGTGATACCGGGCTTCCGACCCTGAATGAGGCGCGTCGTGAGTTCTACACCGCGACCGGCGACAGCAACCTGAAGCCCTACATCAGCTGGGCCGATTTGGTGCAACACCTGAAGCACCCGGAATCGCTGATCAACTTCATCGCCGCCTATGGCACGCACGCCTCCATTACCAGCGCCACCACGCTCGACGGGAAGCGCGCCGCGGCCTCGCTCCTGGTGTTGGGCGGCGCCGGCGAGCCGGCGGACCGGCTGGACTTCCTCAATAGCACCGGCGCCTGGGCGAGTGGCCCGACCGGCGTCACCATTACCGGTCTGGACAACATCGACCTCTGGATCGGCGGCCTCGCCGAGGAAAAAATGCCGTTTGGCGGCATGCTCGGCTCGACCTTCAACTTCGTGTTCGAGACCCAGATGGAGAAGCTGCAGAACGCCGACCGCTTCTACTACCTGGAACGCAACGCGGGGCTTAACTTCGTCACCGAGTTGGAGAACAACTCGTTCGCGAGACTGGTGATGGCCAACACCGATGCGACCCACCTCCCGGCCGTCATGTTCTTGACTCCGGCCTTTACCCTCGAGGTCGACCCGACCAAGCAGTTCAACGAGAGCGTGATTGCCGGGCCGGATGGCATACTGGTCGACAATCCATTGACGCTAGTCAATGAGGCCGCCGACAACCTGCCCGGTAATACCGATCCTGTCGGCGGCAGCGCCCTGGTTCCGCTGGTGATTCGGGACAACCCCAACACGGTCGGTCCCGATACCAACTACCTGCAGTACACCGGCGAAGACCATGTGGTGCTCGGTGGCTCGGCCGCCAATGACATTCTCGTCTCTGGCGACGGCGACGACACGCTCTATGGCGACGGTGGCAATGACCGCCTCGAAGGTGGCTACGGCAACGACTTCATCGTCGGGGGCGACGGCGACGACATCATCAACGACATGGGCGGCGACGACACCATTCATGGCGGCGACGGTAACGACGTCATCCACAGTGGCAACGGCATCAATCTGAACCTCGGCGGCTTCGGCAAGGACTTCATCGTCACCGGTGAGGACTCCTCGGAGGTCTTCGGCGGCGCGGGCGACGACTTCATCATGGGCAGTGTCGCCGACGAACAACTGATGGGCAACGAAGGCGACGACTGGATCGAGAAGGGAACCGCCGATGGTGCTCCCGGCGATAATTTCGACCCGAACGGGCTCGACCTGATACGCGGTAACGACATCTTTATCGGCACCGGCGGGCCCGACAGATTCATGGCCGAAGGTGGCGACGACATCATGTTCGGTAACGGCGGCGCGGGGGACCGCTACCTGGGTGGCTCCGGTTACGACTGGGCCGGCTTCAAGGACGACCCGTTCGGCGTGTCCGTCGACCTGGGCCTCGCCGACAGCGTTATCGCGCCGCCACTGCCGGAGTTGGCCGCAACCGTGGCTCGGTTCCGTCAGGTGGAAGGTCTGACGGGATCGCACTTCAGCGACATCCTGCGTGGCGATGATGCCGATGCCACCGTGATCGCGGCTGCCGGTGCTCAGGGCAGCGTGCTCACCAACTTCGACCTGGTCAGCGGCTTGCGCTCGTTCGTCGGCACCGCAGCAGCCGGCCCGGACGGCATTGTGGGCACGGCAGACGATCAGTTCGGCGCCGGCAACATCGTCCTCGGCGGCGGCGGCAGCGATATCATCGAAGGCCATGGCGGCGATGACCTCATCGACGGCGACAAGTGGCTCAACGTGCGCATCAGTGTGCGGCAGAACATTGATGGCACAGGTCCGGAGATCGCAACGTTCGACAGCATGGTCCCGTTGGTGCCGCTCATGCTCAACGGTACTTACAACCCCGGCCAACTCGTCGCCGTCCGTGAGATCCTGACGGATGCGCCTGACCCCCTCAACCCTGGCCATTCCTTCGACACGGCCCTGTACACCGGCCTTCTGGCCGACTACACCATCATCGAGAACGTCGACGGCACGGTCACCGTGGCCGACAGCGTCGTCGGTCGGGACGGTACTGACAGGCTCAGCAATATCGAGCGGCTGCAGTTCGCCGATCAGTCGCAGGTTCTCGTCACTGGCTTGAATGCCGAGCCGGTGGGCTTGCTGAGGATCAGCGATGGCACGCCGGCCGTTGGCCAAGTGTTGACGGTGTTGGCCGACTCCGTCAGCGATGCGGACAATCTCACTGCAGGCGGTGCGATCACCGGTCCCGTCGCCTTCGTATGGCAGGTCGAAACGAACCCGGGCACCGGTATCTTCGACGACATTGGTATTGCGCTCGGAGGTGGACTCGGAACCGCGACCGGCTCGACCTTCACGGTGACCGCGGCTGAGCTGGGACTGGCACTACGCGTCAGGGCCATCTATCAGGACGGCCACGGCGTGCTGGAAAGCGTGTTCTCGACGCCGACCGCGCCAACTGCGCCGCTCGGCGGCAGCCCCGTCAACCTCCTGCCGGTTGGCTCTGTGCTGATCAGCGATACGACCCCGACGGAAGGCTTGGCCTTGACCGCCACGGATGCGTTCACCGACGCCAACGGAGTTGGGGTGGTCACGCATCAGTGGCAAGTAGGGGGTATCGGCGTGTCCTTCACGGACATTGCCGGCGCGACGGGCTCGACCTTCACGCCGACTCAGGCGCAGGTCGGATTGAGCCTTCGCGTTGTCGCGAGTTTCACCGATGGCCTCGGCACGCTGGAGCAGGTCTTCTCCGCGCCAACGACCGTGGTCGGCGATGTGATTGTCGGTACCGCCGGTGCCGACATATTGACCGGCACGGCAGGCGACGACGTGATCAGCGGAGGTGATGGCAACGACATCCTGAACGGCTTGGGCGGCAGCGACATCCTCAATGGTGATGCGGGCAATGACGTGCTCATCGGCGGTGTCGGTGCCGACACGATGGCCGGCGGTATTGGCAACGATATCTACGAAGTCACCGACGCTGGGGACGTGGTGACCGAGCTCGCCGGTGGCGGCATYGACGAGGTCTGGACCTCGCTCACGMGCTACACCCTGAGTGCCGACGTCGAGAATCTGTTTTTCGGCGGCAGCGGCAACTTCGCGGGCGGCGGCAACGTGCTCGACAACACGATCGTGGGCGGTGCGGGTAACGACATCCTCATCGGTGCCGSAGGTGCCGACATAATGGTCGGCGGTGSYGGCARYGATATCTACGAAGTCACCGACCTTGGGGAYCAGGTGATCGAGGCCGCCGGTGGTGGTGGCGACACGGTCTGGACCTCGCTCGCGAGCTACWMCCTGGGTGCCRACGTCGARAATCTGTTTTTCGGCGGCAGCGGCAACTTCGTGGGCAACGGTAACGAGCTGGCCAACACGATCGCGGGCGGRGCGGGYAACGACGTCCTCGTCGGTGGCGCAGGTGCCGACATGATGGTCGGCGGTGGCGGCAGCGATACCTATGAAGTCACCGACCTTGGGGACCAGGYGGTCGAACTCGCCGGTGCCGGCATCGACACGGTCTGGACCTCGCTCGCGAGCTACACCCTGAGTGCCAACGTCGAGAATCTGTTTTTCGGCGGCAGCGGCAACTTTGCGGGCACCGGCAACGARCTGGCCAACAYGCTCGTGGGCGGTGCGGGTAACGACSTKCTCATCGGTRRCGSMGGTGCCGACACGATGGTCGGYGGTGSTGGCARCGATRTCTACGAAGTCACCGACCTTGGGGACGTGGTAGGCGAGAACGCCGGTGGCGGCAACGACACGRTCTGGACCTCGCTSGCGAGCTACACCCTGGRTGCCAACGTCGAGAATATGTTTTTCGGCGGCAATGGCAACTTTGTGGGCACCGGCAACGGGCTGGCCAACACGATCGTGGGGGGGGCAGGTAACGACTTCATCGTCGGCGCTGCTGGTAACGACGTGATGAGTGGCGGCGTGGCCGGCAACGATACGTTCGTGTTTGGTGCCCCGGGTTTCGGCAACGATACGATCCTGAACTTCGGAGCCGATGCGGCCGCAGGGCAGGACTTGCTCGACCTCAGGCCGATGGGGATCAGCAGCGCGACGTTCGCTCCCAGCCTGACCATAACGGCAGACGGGGCGGACACGGTGGTGGGGATCGGAGCGGACTCCATCCGCCTTGTGGGGGTCAGCAGCGCGGCCGTTGATCAGACGGACTTCGTTCTGGCCACTTGAGGTCCTGGTCAGTACTGACGCAGGGAGCGTGGACCGCGGAGGGGAGGGCAATGGATGCCCTCCCTTTCTCCTTCCATTCAATTGCCTCATGAATGCATTCGGTGTGGGAATTCAGGGAGGGCTGAATCGACCAGGGTTTTGCAGCGATAGCGATGATCATGGCGTTGCGAACTGCTCTCGCATAATCGGAGACGTTCTTCGATTTTTCCGATGTGAAATAGCTTTGCGGGTCGAGGCAATGATTTCCTTGTGAGCTCGTTCTTTCTCGACTGCTCGGGACAGGACTGGCGCTCCCACACATTGAGCGATGACGGCCCATGCCGCATCAGGGCTACGGAGACGATCGGCCCAGGCTTTCTGTATTTGCTTCAGGCCTTTTTCGACGGCCACCCGTACCTCCGGTTCGGCGCGCGCAATCTCTCCACTCAAGGCCGGAAGGACACAACCTTCTTCTGGATGAAGGACATGAAAGGTACTCAGGTCGTTACGCGCTGCGACGTTATTCCTTTGTTTTATGCACTTCCGGCAGTAAGAAATAACATTTCGCTCTATACCTGCACTCAAATTCCTATATGTCTTTTAAAAACAGCTAGTTATGAATCCTAAAACCGGTCATCTGTTTTAACGACATAATATTGACAAAGACTTGCTATGGAACTTTAGTCTTAGTTATCGGGGGACCCGCCCGCTGAAGTTTGCCATCGCTTTGGCAATGCAAGGCGCGGTGACTTTCCCGAGAGGAGCCGATTCATGTCGATCATTTCGTGCTTTTGCAGAGGGAAGGTGGTGTCCAGGACGTTCGCCTTCACTTCCAGATTCCATGACCCGCCCAGGGCTCGAATCCGCTCTGCCTGATCGCCCGGCGAGCAATTCATTTCGCGAATTCCAGGCGCGTATCCCGGGTCCCGGGTAGCGCCAGAGCTCTCGCAAAAAAACATAAAAAACAAACTGCGCAAACCAGCACTTGACTTGGCGCGGGAGGATTTTCTCGTCCCGTGCCTTTACCCAGACAGATCGAGGGCAATCCAAAATGGCCAATTTCAGCAAGTCGGACCTGGAGTTCATCCTTAAGCAAATCTTTATCGCAGAAGCGAATGCCGACGGCACCAGCCTCATTGATTTGCTTCCCAACACTCAGGTGCCGTTCGGCCTGCGTACCGTCGATGGCAGCTTCAACAACCTGGTCACCGGCCAGAGCGAGTTTGGCGCTGCGGACAATGCTTTCCCGCGCCTGCTCGATCCCTCGTTTCTGGATGCATACGCCGGGACAGGGTCGGTGACCGATCCGCAACCACGGATCATCAGTAACCTGATCGTCGACCAGACCGCCAATAACCCGGCGGCCTATGCCGCAGCGTTCGACCCGGGACTGGACGGTGTACTCAACTTCGGCGTAGTGGGTGCGGGTAATGACGACGTACTCAAGCCTGGCGTACAGATAGTCACCAGCCCCGGGCTGGATGGCGTGTTCGGCACGGCCGATGACAAGGACGTGTTCTTCATGCCCAACGTGTCGCCGGACGTCGGCCTGACCGCCAGCTTCAACTCCTGGATGACCTTCTTCGGCCAGTTCTTCGACCACGGTCTCGACCTGGTCACCAAGAGCGCTACCGACTTCGTGTTTATTCCGCTGCAACCGGACGATCCGTTGTTCGTAGCGGGCAGCCCGACCAATTTCATGGTGCTGCCACGTGCGGTGCGTACCCCCGGCGCAGACGGAGTACTCGGCACTGCCGATGATGGCCAGCCCAACACCACCTCGCCGTTCGTCGACCAGAGCCAGACCTACAGCTCACACCCTTCGCATCAGGTGTTCCTGCGCGAGTACGTGCTCAATGCGGACGGCGATCCTGTTGCAACCGGACGCTTGATTACCAACCGCGATCTCGGCGCCGATGGCCTGTTCGGCACTGCCGATGATGGCAGCGGCGAAAATGGCGGCATGGCGACCTGGAAAGTGGTCAAGGCCCAGGCCCGTGACATTCTGGGCATCAACCTGACTGATGCCGATGTACATAACGTGCCATTGCTGGCAACCGATGCGTACGGCAACTTCATCCGCGGGCCGAACGGCATGCCGCAGGTGGTGATTCGCATCAGCAACGGTGCTGACGGCATCGCCGGGACGGCGGATGACGTCACTCAACTGGTCGAAGGCAACCGGGCAGCTCCCATCAGTCTGGCTAACGCCGTGAGTGCCGGGCATGGCTTCCTCGATGACATCGCCCACAATGCCGCGCCGGTCGTCGTCGGCGGGGTACTGCAGGCGGATGCCGACATCGCTGTCGGCAATGCGCAGCCCGTTGACGCGGGTGGCAACAACCTGACCTATGACAACGAACTGCTCGACGCCCACTACATTGCCGGCGACGGTCGGGTCAACGAGAACATTGGCCTGACCACCGTGCACCATGTGTTCCACTCCGAGCACAACCGCCTGGTCCAGCAAACCAAGGACACCCTCATAGCCGCCGGCGACCTGGCCTTCCTCAATGAGTGGCTGGCGGTCGACGTGGCCGCGATTCCGACTACACCCGCCGGGATTGCAGCGTTGGTGTGGGACGGCGAACGCCTGTTCCAGGCCGCCAAGTTCGGCACCGAGATGCAGTACCAACACTTGGTGTTCGAAGAGTTCGCGCGGACCATTCAGCCGCAGGTCGATGGGTTCCTTGCGCCCAGCGGCTATGACACCTCGATCAACCCGGCTATCCTCGCCGAGTTCGCCCACGTGGTGTACCGCTTCGGTCACTCGATGTTGACCGAGACCGTCGATCGCTTCGACCCGGCGTTCAATCCGCTCCTCACTAACCCGGCCAACCCGGACTCGCAACTGGGTCTGATCGCAGCCTTCCTCAACCCCCTGGCGTTCGCCGGCAGCGGGGTGACTGCGGACCAGGCGGCAGGGGCGATCATTCGCGGTGTGACCCGCCAGGTCGGCAACGAGATCGATGAGTTCGTCACCGAAGCGTTGCGCAACAACCTGCTCGGTCTGCCGCTCGATTTGCCGAGCCTGAACCTGGCGCGTGGTCGCGACACGGGCATCCCCACCTTGAATGAGGCGCGCCGTGAGTTCTACGCATCAACCGGCGACAGCCAACTCAAGCCGTACATCAGTTGGGTTGACCTGGCGGACAGCCTCAAGCACCCCGAGTCGCTGGTCAACTTCATTGCAGCCTTTGGTACGCATTCTTCGATCACGGCGGCGACCACGCTGGCAGACAAACGCGCTGCAGCCTTTGCGCTGGTATTCAATGTTGCGGGTTCGCCGGCTGATCGCCTGGACTTCCTCAACAGCACCGGAGCCTATGCCAACATAACGACGGCCGGCAGGGATGGGGTACTGGGTACTGCAGATGACCTGACAGGTGTGACGGTCACGGGTGTCGACGACATCGACTTCTGGGTCGGTGGCCTCGCCGAACAGAAGATGCCGTTCGGCGGCATGCTCGGCTCGACGTTCAACTTCGTGTTTGAAACCCAGATGGAGGCGTTGCAGAACGGCGACCGCTTCTACTACCTGTCGCGTACCGCGGGCCTGAACTTCGGCACTGAGCTTGAGAACAACTCCTTTGCCAAGCTGATCATGCTCAACACCGATGTCACCCACCTGGCGAACACCGTGTTCCTGACGCCGACGTTCACCCTCGAAGTGAATCAGGCCGCCCAGTTCACCGGCCTGGGCGTGGACAGCCGTGCCGATCCGACGGGCGGCATCATGATCAACGGCGTGGAAGTCGTGCCGCTGGTGATTCGCGACAACCCCGACACCGTGGGGCCGGACACCAATTATCTGCACTACACCGGTGAAGATCATATCGTCATGGGCGGCACTGCCGGCAATGACATCATCATTTCCGGTGACGGCGATGACACCATCTACGGCGACGCCGGCAACGACCGCCTCGAAGGCGGTGCCGGGAACGATGCGGTACTGGGCGGCGCGGGCGATGACATCATCAGCGACTCCTTCGGCGACAACCGTCTGGAAGGCAATGCCGGTAACGATGTGATTGTGGTTGGCAGCATGCTTGCTGCAGGCAACCTGATCCTGGGTGGCGATGGCCAGGACTTCATCATCACCACCGAAGACATCAGCACTACCTTCGGCGGTCAGGGTGACGACTTCATCCTCGGTGCCAAGACCAACCTGCCACCGACCGGCAACGAAGGTGATGACTGGATCGAGAAGGGTACCCAGGACGGTGCGCCTGGCGATAACTTCTCGCCGTTGCTCAATGACGATGTGATCGGCAACGACATCTTTACCGGTGGTGGCGGCTTCGACGAAATGATCGGCGAGGGTGGCGACGACATCTTTGTCGGCAGCGATGCCCAGGACAAGATGGACGGCATGTCCGGTTTCGACTGGGTCACCTACAAGAATGACAAGGTCGGCGTGACCGTTGACCTGAGCCTGGCCGCACTGGCGCAGCCACATGGTAACGCGCCAAACCAGAATGCCGGCATATTCAATCCGGTCGGTGCCTCGCCAGCCTCGATTCTTGACCGTTTTGCCGAGGTCGAAGGCTTGTCCGGTTCGAGTTTCGGCGATGTGCTCAAAGGCGATGATGTCGATGCGGTCACTATCATCAACCACGGTGGTACCACGGGCAGTGCGCTGACCAATGTCGCGTTGATCCGGGGACTGGACCAGTTCCTGGCCGATGCCGGTTTGCCGGTCACCGGCTTTGCCACTGGCAACATCATCCTCGGCGGCAATGGCAGTGACCTGATCGAAGGCCGCGGTGGCGATGATCTGATCGATGGCGACAAATGGATCAATGTCAGAATTGCCGTTTATGCCGCCGGTGACGTCAACCATACCGGCCCTGAGATCGCTACCTTCGACAGCATGGTCGATATGATTCCGTTCATGCTGGACGGTACCTTTAACCCGGGTCAACTCAAGGCCGTGCGGGAAATCATGCCCGGCACCTCGACGGGCGGGGCGGCCTTCGACACCGCCATCTACTCCGGGGTTCAGGGCGAGTATACGGTTACCGTTGACGACCGCGGCACGGCCGATTTGGCGGACGATGTCTATACAGTGATCGATAGTGTCGCGGGTCGCGACGGCACCGATACCCTGCTGCATATCGAACGCCTGCAATTCGCCGATGACCAGCTAGTTCTGGTGGATGGGCTCAATGCCCAACCGGTTGGCAGTCCTACCGTCACGGATGGAAACGGCGGAGCGATAACAGTGGGCGACACGCTGACTGTCAGCGTGGCCGGGGTGCGTGATGCCAACAACGTCGCGGCGGGTAATCCGCAGGGCTTGATCACCAACTCCTCGGTGTCCTACATCTGGCAATTCGAGGCAACTCCTGGCAGCGGCGTATTCGAGGACATCATCCTGTTGCCGGCTGGCGACCTGGCGTTCCAAAGCGCCGACGGTACCGCGTTCAAGGTCTCTCCTGACCTCGCCGGGTTGTCGTTGCGGGTCAAGGCGATCTATCAGGACGGTCATGGCACCACGGAGATCCTGTTCTCCACGCCGACGGCTGCCATCGTTGCCGGTGCACCGGTCACGCCAACGGCGCTGGTGCCTGTAGTCGATGCCACCGCGGGTGGCGCGGGCCTGCACATGGTCCGCTCCGACCTCAACTTCATTCTTGACCAGATCAAGATTGCCGAGGCTGATGCGGCCGGTCAGGACATCCTCTCGCTGATCCCGAATATCCGCGCGCCGTTGGGCCTGCGTGCGGTCGACGGGTCGAACAACAACCTGATGAACCTCAACGGCATTAACAACACCGAGTTTGGTGCCGCCGATAACGTCTTTCCGCGCTTGACCGATCCGGTCTTCAATCCGGCGGAAGGGGGAACGTCGTATGCGCAGAACAGCGGCCTTGTGATTGACTCGCAGCCACGCACCATCAGTAACCTGATCGTCGATCAGACAGCGAACAACCCGGCGGCCTATGCCACGGCTTTCAACCCGGGCCTGGACGGCGTGCTGAACTTCGGCGCGGTGGGTAACGACGACGTGCTCAAGGATGGCGTACAGATTGTCGCCAGCCCCGGCCTGGATGGTCAGTTCGGTACTGCCGATGATCACGATGTGTACTTTTTCGAGAACGTCGCGGCGGACGCGGGGTTGTCCGCGCCGTTCAACGCCTGGATGACCTTCTTCGGACAGTTCTTCGATCATGGTCTGGACCTGGTCACCAAAGGTGGTTCGGGCACCGTCTTCATTCCACTGCAACCGGATGATCCACTGTTTGTCCCTGGTAGCCCGACGAACTTCATGGTCCTGACCCGCGCGACCAACCTGCCAGGGGCGGATGGCATTCTTGGTACGGCCGACGACATCCATGAGCAAACCAACACCACCTCGCCGTTCGTGGACCAGAACCAGACCTATAGCTCGCACCCGTCGCATCAGGTGTTCTTGCGCGCTTATCAACTGACCGACACTGGCCCTATAGCGACTGGCAGGCTGATCACCAACCGTGATCTGGGCGCGGATGGCCAGTTTGGTACTGCGGACGACGTCGAAATCGGTGGCATGGCGACCTGGAAGGTAGTCAAGGCGCAAGCCCGTGACATTCTCGGCATCAACCTGACCGACGCCGACGTCGATAATGCCCCGCTGTTGGCGACAGACGCCTATGGCAATTTCATCAAGGGGCCGAACGGTTTCCCGATGGTGGTGATGAAGGGCGTTGACGGTCTTGGTGGCACGCCGGATGACGTCCTTGTCGAAGGCGATCCGCTTGCTCCCCTTGACCTGACCAATGCTGTGCGTACCGGTCACCAGTTCCTCGTCGACATCGCCCACAATGCAACACCGGTAATCGTCGGTGGGGTTCTGCTGGCGGATGCCGATACCGCTGTCGGTAATGCGCAGCCCGTTGACGCGGGCGGCAACAACCTGACCTATGACAACGAACTGCTCGACGCTCACTACATCGCTGGCGACGGCCGGGTCAACGAGAACATCGGCCTGACCGCGGTGCATGCGATCTTCCACTCCGAGCACAACCGGCTGGTTGCGCAGACCAAGGATACCGTGCTCGATTCGGGTGACGTGGCCTTCCTCAACGAGTGGCTGCTCAATCCGGTGGCCGCATTGCCAACCACCCAGGCCGAGTTCGATGCGCTGCAGTGGAATGGCGAGCGCTTGTTCCAGGCTGCCAAGTTCGGCACCGAAATGCAGTATCAGCACCTGGTGTTCGAGGAGTTTGCGCGGACCATCCAGCCCAGAGTCGACCTGTTCTTCGCACCGACCCAGGTCTATGACGTCGACCTCGATGCCTCGATCGTCGCCGAGTTCGCCCACACCGTGTACCGGTTTGGCCACTCGATGCTGACCGAGACCGTCGATCGCTTCGATATCAACTTCAACGTGGTGGGCGACGGCAATCCGAATGCCCTGGGCAATCAACAGACTGGCCTGATCGCAGCCTTCCTCAACCCGTTGGCGTACGCCGCCAGTGGCGTGTCGCCAGAGGATGCGACCAGTGCGATCATACGTGGGGTGACTCGGCAAGCCGGTAACGAAATCGACGAGTTCGTCACCGATGCGCTGCGCAGTAACCTGCTCGGCCTGCCGCTCGACCTGCCGGCGCTCAACCTCGCCCGTGGCCGCGACGTGGGGATTCCCTCACTCAATGCGATCCGCCGCGACATCTACAGCCAAACCGGTGATACCCAACTCAAGCCGTACACCAGCTGGGTCGATCTGGTGCAGTACCTCAAACATCCGGAGTCGTTGATCAACTTCATCGCGGCCTATGGCACGCATGACACGATCACAGGGGCGACCACGATGGAGGGCAAACGCGCTGCAGCCCTGGCGCTGGTCTTCGGTGGTGCGGGTGCACCGGCTGACCGCCTGGACTTCCTCAACAGCACCGGTGCCTTTGCCAACGTAACGCTGGCCGGCAAGGATGGGCTGCTGGGTACTGCCGACGACCTGAAGGGTGTGACGGTCACTGGCGTCGATGCCATCGACCTGTGGATCGGCGGCCTGGCCGAAGCGAAAACCCCGTTCGGCGGCATGCTCGGCTCGACCTTCAACTTCGTGTTCGAGAACCAGCTGGAAAAACTGCAGGACGGCGACCGCTTCTACTACCTGGAGCGTACCTCTGGCCTGTCGATGAATGCCGAACTTGAAAGCAACTCGTTCGCCAAGCTGATCATGGCCAACACCTCGGCCACGCACTTGCCTGGCCTGGTGTTCTCGGACCCAGGGCTCTACCTGGAAGTGGACCTGAGCAAGCAATACAACGATGGCCTGCTCGCCGCCGATCCGCTCGGCCCGAATGCCGGGCAGGTGGTATTCCGCGACAATCCGCTGACCGTGGGACTGGACACCAACTACATCCGGTACAACGGTGAAGAGCACATCGTGCTGGGTGGCACCGACAACGCAGACATCCTCATCTCCAGTGATGGCGATGACACGGTCTGGGGTGATGGCGGCAACGATCGCATCGATGGCGGTAACGGCAACGACCAGCTGCGCGGTGGCGTCGGCGACGACATCATCACCGACACCGGCGGCGACGATAACATCCAGGGTGGCGACGGCAACGACGTGCTGCACGGAGGCAACGGCATCAACCTGATCATTGGCGGGTTCGGCAGCGACTTCATCGTGACCGGTGAGGATGCCTCCGAAGCCATTGGTGGCCAGGGCAACGACTTCATCCTGGGCAGCAAAGCCAACGAACAGGACATGGGTAACGAAGGCGACGACTGGATCGAGAAGGGCACTTCGGATGGTGCCCCTGGCGACAACTTCGATCCGCTCGGCAACGACCCGGTGATCGGCCACGATGTATTCATCGGCGGTAACGAGAACGATAAGTTCAACGGCGAAGGCGGCGACGACATCATGGTCGGCAGTCTCGGCTTCGGTGACCGCTATATCGGCGGCTCCGGCTATGACTGGGCAACCTTCAAGGATCTCGCCCAGGGCGTGACCATCGATTACAGCGACCGCTTCTTCGATGTGCCACCGATGCCAGGTTCGGGCGCCTCGGCGCTGGTGCGTTTCGACATCATGGAAGGGCTGTCGGGTTCGTCCCACGGTGACTTCCTGCGCGGTGATAGCGAAGATGCGACATCGCTACCCACCGCGGGTGCAACCGGCAGTGTGCTGACCAACATCAGCCTGATCAACGGTCTGGCGGGCCTGTTGCCAGTTGGAGCGACGTTCTTCGACGGCGGTAACATCATCCTCGGTGGCAGCGGCAGTGACCTCATCGAAGGTCGCGGTGGTGACGACATCATCGACGGTGACAAGTGGCTGAACGTACGCATCAGCGTACGGGCGAACGCTGATGGCACTGGCGCGGAAATCGCTACGTTCGACAGCATGGCGCCGATGGTTCAGGCGATGCTCAATGGTACTTACAACCCGGGCCAGCTGGTCATCGTGCGGGAGATTCTGACCGGCACTGACAGCTTCGACACCGCGGTGTTCTCCGGTAATGCGTCGGAGTACACAGTCGCTGTCGATGGCAACGCCGTCGTCGTGACCGACCTGGTGGCCGGGCGTGATGGCGTCGATCGCCTGACGGGCATCGAGCGTCTGCAGTTCGCTGACCAGGCGCAGGCGTCCGGCGTTGGCACCGTCTTGAACAGTGGTCCTGTGGGGCGTCTGGCAATCCTCGATGCTGCCACCGGTGCGCGTACCGATACGTCTGTCGCCGGCCAACTGCTGCGCGTCAGCGACCAGTCGGTCCGCGACGCGGACAACGTGAGTGCAGCCAATCCGACCGGCGCGGTTACCGGTCCCGTGGCTTACTACTGGCAGGTCGAAAACGTTCCGGGTTCGGGCATCTTTGAAGACATCACCTTTTTCGCCGCTGGCGAGGTATCACGGTCGATCGGTGCCACCTATCTGGTCGCGGACGATGTCGCCGGTCTGAACATTCGCGTTCGGGCGGTGTATCAGGATGCCCAGGGTACGCTGGAGATCGTCGACTCGTCGGGGAACAACGCACCGACCGCAGGGCCGACCATCCTCGGGGTTGCGTTTCCGGACCAGGTGTTGACCGCCGACACGTCGTCCATCATCGACGTCGATGGCCTCAGCAATGCGCAGTTCACCTTCCAGTGGCAGGAGACCAACGGGGTCACCTTCGTCGACATCGTCGGAGCCACCGCCAGCACGTTCACGCTTGGCCAGGCTCAGGTCGGCGATCAGGTGCGCGTGGTGGTCAGTTACGTGGATGACTTCGGTGCGGCCGAAAGCATTGCGTCCGACGCTACGGCCCCGGTGGCCGCCGGTGTTGTGTTTGTCGGTACTGCCGGTGTCGACATATGGACCGGCACGTCAGGCGACGACATTGCCAGCGGAGGTGCTGGCAACGACATCCTGAACGGCTTGGGCGGCAACGACCTCCTCAATGGTGACGCGGGCAATGACATTCTCATCGGCGGTGTCGGTGCCGACACGATGGCCGGCGGTGATGGCAACGATGTCTACGAAGTCACCGACGCTGGGGACGTTGTGACCGAGCTCGCCGGTGGCGGCAGCGACGAGGTCTGGACCTCGCTCGCGAGCTACACCCTGAGTGCCAATGTCGAGAGTCTGTTTTTCGGCGGCAGCGGCAACTTCGCGGGTACCGGT